>JAPPKT010000543.1 GCA_028819675.1 Caldilineaceae bacterium
GAGGCGATCGGCCGCGCGGTGTGCAGCGCGCGCGATCTCGTCAACGAGCCGGCCAATCTTCTGACGCCGGTTGAGATGGCGGCCAGAGCGCGGGCGATGGCGTCCGATGTCGGCCTCAAGTGCACGGTGCTGGACGAGGCTGCGATGGAAGAGGAGGGCATGGGGATTCTGCTGGCTGTGAGCCAGGGCAGTGTGAATCCGGCCCAGTTTGTCATTTTGGAGCATGCGCCGGCCGGCAGTTCGGAGGCGCCGCTGATCTTTGCGGGCAAGGGCATCACGTTCGACACGGGGGGTATCAGCCTCAAGCGCACGGGCGGCATGTGGGCGATGAAGGACGACATGGGGGGCGCGGCGGCGGTGATCGGCGCGATGGAGGCGATCGGGCGGCTTGGCGTCCCGCGGCGGGTGATCGGGATCGCGCCGTGTGTGGAGAATATGCCGGACGGCGAAGCTTTCCGGCCGGGTGATATCGTGACCGGCATGACCGGCAAGACGGCGGAGATCATCAGCACGGACGCAGAGGGGCGGCTGATCCTGGCGGACGCGCTGGCGTACGCGGCCCGTTTCGACCCGGTCGCGGTTGTGGATCTGGCGACGCTGACGGGCGCGATCGGTACGGCGCTGGGAATTCATATTCGCGCCGGTCTCTTCAGCAACGACAGCTCCCTGGAAGAGAATTTGATGGCCGCGGCCGACCACAGCGGGGACCTTTTGTGGCCGTTCCCGATGGATGCGGAGTACGAAAAGCCGATCAAGAGCGACATGGCCGAGGTCAAGAACAGCGCCGGGCGGTCCGGCGTGAGCAGCAGCGCGAAGTTTATCGAGCATTTCACTGAAGGCTACCCCTGGGCCCACCTGGACATTGCCAATATGGTGCTGGCGGACAGCCGTATCAACGCGGAGACGCCGAAGGGCGCGACCGGATACGGCGTGCGGCTGCTGGTTGACCTGGCAGAGCGGTATGCGGCCGCCTCCTGATCTGCGGTTGGAGGCGAGCCGGCGTCAGGAACCGGATGCCGGTGACTGAGGATTGAAGAACTGTAGGAGAGACTTGTATGCGGATGAAAATGGTGCGGCGGTTGGGTTGGGGTGTTTTCGGCGGTCTGTTTCTGGCGGGTGCGCTGCCGAAGTTGACGCTGGCCGCAGGGACGGAGCAGACGGTCGGGACGGAGATTACGACGGTGATGCCGGCGATGGTCCCGCTGCTGGGGGCGGCGGCGGGGATTGAGCGCTTGATGGAGCTGGGCTGGCACTACCTGGAGTGGGGTGCGCTGCGTTTTTTGGGCTGGCGGCCCAGCGATCTCAAGTCGCCCGGCTACGTGGCGTTCAAGCGCAGCACCAGCCTGCTGGCGGGCATTTTCCTCGGTGTTGTGGTCTCCAACTACAGCGGCATGCGTCTGATGGCCTACCTGGGCCAGTCGCTGCCCGGCTTTCTGGTGCAGGTCCCAGATATGTGGGACATTCTGGTGACCGGGTTGATGATCGGGGCGGGGACGAAGCCGACGCACGACCTGTTGGGGATAATCACGCAGGTGAAGAATCTGATCGGGAGCACGGCTTTGAAGCAGCGGGAGGAGGCCGGCGCGGCGCTGGCGGACAGTATTTTGAAGCTGCGGCAGGCCGATGCGCCGGCATCGTACCGTGTGGATGTGCCGGGGGTGGGCGCGACACAGGTGCCCGGTGCGCCGGCGCAGGCTGCGCGTAATCGGATGCTGGATGAGAGCGGCGGTCGGCGCCGCGAGCGGAACATTGACCGCTATGCGAAGGCGTTGCATGATAATTTGTATAGTGGGAATTGAGGGGGAGGAGTGCCCCCTGTATCACTTTCGAATCGAAGGGCCGTAATAGGGTTGAACCTGGTCGACGCTTAGACAAGCCCCTGAAGAAGCCAGAATCGAGATAGGACAAGCTCACGACATTTGTTGCAGTGTAGTTGATCCCCATCACCGGACCAACAGTTTAGCTGTCATGGAAGGAATAGCGGAACCTCCCGCTCTTCCAGCCTCCATGCCGCATAGGCTAGAGATTGGTCGAAATCTTCCTGTTCAAGATAAGAGTAGGCTGCCAGGATCCAGTCGGCTGTTCGCCCGGCTACCCGTAGGCCTACGACGGTTCCAACCGTCACCCGCTACTCCCGGGATGCATGCTTTGCCGCCCATCATTGTGGGGTCGAAAGTTATTCTCGGGAATGCTTGCATACTCCACCTTTGCGTTTTGTCTTCAACTTCCCGCCATCTCAGGCCAGCATCAGGCAATCGCCCTATGGCTCCAATTTGGGTGGTCAAACTCGCGCGCCGTGTCAATCCACAAGGCAGCCCTACCGTCTCAGGAAGAAGCTCAAATACAAGTGTGCCGACTGTCGCAAGGAGTTCTCCGTGCGGAAGGGCACGATCTTTGAGAAGAGCAGGCTTCCGCTTCGCAAATGGTTTGCCGCCGCTTGGCTGAAGGCCTCACACCGCAAGGGCATTCTCTCCACCCAGCTGGCCCGTGAGATAGGCGTCACGCAGAAGACGGCTTGGTTCATGTTGAGCCGGTTGCGGGAAGTGTGGGCGAACCTTGAAGAGCCCGACGATCCCTTTATCGGCGAGGTTGAAGTAGACGAGACCTATATCGGCGGCAAGGAAAGCAACAAGCATGAGAGTCAGAAGCTGAAGGCCGGACGGGGATCGGTCGGCAAGATTCCGGTTGCCGGAGCCAGAGATCGGGGCGACTGATGCGTCTGATGGGCATTCAAGCTATCTGCCCCAGGAGAAGCAGCAGTTCGCCTGGCAAAGGGCACAAGCGCAATCCCTATCTTTTGGGCCACCTGCCGATTACGCATGTCAACCAGATCTGGAGCGCAGACATCACCTATGTGCCGCTGCTGCGGGGCTTCATGTATCTGGTCGCTGTCATCGACTGGTACAGCCGCTATGTGTTCGCTTGGCGGCTTTCCGACTCTCTGGACGGCATCTTCTGCCTCGATGTTCTGCGTCAGGCGCTCAGCATGGGTCGGCCCAAGATCTTCAACACCGATCAGGGCGCACAGTTCACAGCCGATGCCTTCACCGCTTGCTTGCTCGCAGCTAACATACACGTCAGCATGGACGGCCGCGGCCGCGCCCTCGACAACGTCTTCTGCGAATGTCTATGGCGTAGCGTCAAATATGAGAACATCTACCTTCAACAGTATGACACAGGACACCAGCTACAGGCTGGCTTGAACGCCTACTTCGACTTCTACAACCATGAACGACCGCATCAAAGTCTCAACTACCGCACGCCGGCGGAAGAGCACTTCGTGCTCTGATGGCGGCAGACCGCCCGTTGCCGGTCAGAGCCGGCCCTACTCGCCTAGATGCACCTCATTTTTCCCATTTCGTGGTCTAGCGATCGGGGCCAACCATATCCTATTTAATAGCATCGACAGAATGGAACGGTTCGAGTATACTCATCTTGCTCACCGTGTACTGCCACTGGAGCAATGTATGGTAAACCCTACTTTAAGAGCATGCAAGAGCGCCCGCTGACTCCCGGCGCGGACTACGCAACACGAGGGGAATCGCGTTTTCAATCTAAACGCACATGAAGAGGGGGAGACTTGTGCCATGAAACGCATCGACTTTGAATATT
>JAPPKT010000174.1 GCA_028819675.1 Caldilineaceae bacterium
CTTCACCGCACCCCCGCATCCCAACTTGCCTTTCAAATGCTTCAACAGGGCGCGCTTGCCCACATCAGGGCTCTTTACGCCCGTAACGATCGAGACCGTCTTCCCCTTGCGCCCCTTCCGCTCCAGGCGCACGCGCACCGGCTGCGTGCCCTGGACCGCGAAGGGCGCGGCCGGGTTGCGGGGAAGCTCAGGCGGACGCTGTTCAGGCTCAGCTACCGGGTCCGTCGAGTAGACCAGTCGCGTGCCCGCCCTTCTGGAAGAGCCGCGTTCCGACTTCTTTGCCTTGCGCTTGGACATGGTTCGTTCCTCCTCTTCCGGCCGCAAAGTAGAAAGGAGTTGCACCATGCAGTATAGCATCAGCGGTGAAATTGCCCAGTCCGCACGCCTCGTTTTCGCCCCCGGTGAACACGCATGGGTCAGCAAAGGCGCCCTCATGGCCTACTCCTCCCAGATGCAGTGGAGCCTCCGCCTACCCGGCGGCGCCGGCGGCGCAATCAGGCGCAGCCTCTCCGGCGAAGGCGTCGCCCTCACCTATCTGGAATCGAAAGCCGAGGACCAGTACGCCCTCCTTGCCGCTAACGCACCGGGCCACCTGGAAATCTGGGACCTTGAACGCGACGGCCCTGTGACGACGACGCGCGGCTCTTTTGTCGCCGCCTGGGGCGATGAAGTCGATATCACTGTGACGGTCGCCCGCCGCGCCGGCGCAGCCGTCTTCGGCGGCGCCGGCCTCTTTCTTCAAACTATCTCCGGCTACGGCATCGCACTCGTGCACGCTAGTGGCGACTTCATCGACCGCCAGATGGCCGCCGGCGAAGAACTCCTCGTCAGCACCGGCAATCTCGCCGCCTTCTCCTCCGCCATCGATTATGACATCCGCGGCGTCGGCGGCTGCCGCAGAATGATCTTCGGCGGCGAAGGCCTTTTCATGACCAACCTGCGCGGCCCCGGCCGCGTCCTGCTCCAGACCCTCAAGCGCAACGCCGGCGCCAATTCCTCCGGCTGAAATAACCGCGATTTGCCGTCTGCCTGCACATCGACCACAATGTTGGGCGGAGCCCTGCAAGTGGAAGAACTGATACGCAGTTCCTGTTTTGAGGAGATCCGTCATGGGCCAGGAAAATCTGTCCCGCAAACGAACCGTCAGCGGCGAGGTCCGCCTGCCCGACCCCGTTGACGATGCCATTCTGACACTTTGCGTGCGCATGCGCGAACCGCTTTCCTACGCGGAAATCGCGTCGGCGTTCGGCATCGCTCGCGACGATGTGAGTAAAATCTGCGAGCCGTATAGAGAGATGTTGCGTTCCACCGGCGAAGACGGTCCCGCCCTTACGTTTACGCGGCGATCATCCCGCAAGGCAGTCCGGCCGCGCGCCATGTGGGAAAATGCCGCGTTCGGCAACAGTGGAAGAGAAATGTTTCAGAAACAGCAGATTGTGAATGGCGCCGACCGCCTCGCCGACCCCGTCGACGATGCCATCCTGACACTGGGCGTGCGTCTTACCAATCCGCTTTCCTACGCGGAAATTGCGTCGCTATTCCAAATTGCTCACAGCGACGCAAGCAAGATCTGCGAGCCCTACAAGGAGTTCATGCGCAAAGCAGGAGACTATGGGGTTCGCGGGGTTACCAGAACGGGGTAGGCCGCCCGCCGCACACTTTCCACGGCTGGACCCAACCCAAAGACACTTCTCAAAACACTCGCAGCCAAACCGCGGCCACCCTCAGCGCGACGGCGCTGCACTGAAGATCTGCCGCAGTAGATCAGCCCGTTCAACCTCCGTCGTCCAACGCGGCTGCGCATAGTCCTCTAGCACCGCCGTCAGGATCTCAGTGCTGATCACCTTGCCGTCATGGATCGTATGGCGCGCAATCAAAGTAGTGCGCGTCTGCCAGCTCCACATCTGATCAAAGAATAGATTGCCCAATCCGTACACGATTATTCCGGGCTTCTCATTCCCATACCCATACGGCTCCATCGCCTGCGGCACGTGACTCTGTACACCGGTGACAATATCTGCGCCGGCCGCACGCAACTCGCGGAAATCCTGCACCTGCCGGAAAATCGGCGCCGGGTTGTAAATCTCCTCATGCTGCAACTCAACCGCGATCACGTCGACCTCGTCGCGCAGCGCCGCAATCTTCGCAAAAATGCGCTCCTTGTTTCCGTTATAGTGGCAAGCCCCCGGCCCGTCCTCCGTCGCCCACGCAAAACTGGGATAGTGGGCCAGCGCCGCGAAAAAGGCAAAGCGGTTGCCGTTGTGCTCAAACAACAGCGGCGCACACGCCTCCTCCTCATTCAAACCGCTCCCATAAATCGGGATCCCGTTCTCCCGGTACCAGCCGATCGACTCGCGCGCACCGGCCTGTCCAAAGTCGTTGACATGGTTGCCGCTCAGCCCCACAATGTCCGTGCCCAGCGCTTCAAGCGCCGCCCAATAGGCCGGGCTGCTGCACAGGATCATGTTGTTCAAAGTCGGGTTGACGTCACAGCCCTCCAGGAACGGCACTTCATTGCTGATGTGAGTAATGTCGGCCGCACGCAGCGTCGGCGAGATCACCTGGGACGGGTAGTCGTATCCCATCGTCTCCATCCGTGCCGCCGTCACCCGCGCCATAGCCGTGACGCCCGTCATGATCAGCGTCGTCAACGCCTCCGCCCTGCGATTCGTCGGCTCCGTTATCTGCGGCCGCAGCGCCGCAGCCAGCGCCTCTCTGTCCGAACCAAATGCCGACACAACCGCCGTTAGCGGATAGTCCGCCGCATCGAAAGTATTGCTGACAATGCTCGCGCCGTTCAGATTCATCACCTTCAGGACCGGCGTCAGGCCCTCAAAAGGCACGATCCCCAGAGCGCCGGCCGTTACCTCCAACACCGCCGGTAGCGCGCTGCCGCTCGCAGTCTGCACCGAGTCGGCCGCCTCCTCACCGAAAACCGCCTCCAGCTCCGATACGTAATCGGAGTCAATGATCAACGGGCCGCTGCCCCTGCCTTGCCAGCGCAGCGTCAGCTCGGCCATCGATACCTCATCCTGAACCGTGGCAAACGGCGCCACCGGTGCCAGGTAGCGCGTGTACAGTACGCTCCCCGCCGGCTCATTCCCGGCCACCAGGCGGATCTGCACGTCGGCGTTGCGCGGCTGGTCCAGCAAAAGAACCGTCTTGCGCATACCCTCCGATTCGATCTCTTCCAGACCGAAGGTCGCTGTCAGCAGCTGACTGAAATAGCGCTCCGGCAGGGAAGTGTCCAGAGCGACAGTCAGCCAGCCGTTGCGGCTGTCTGGCTGCTGCGCCGCCGGTTGCAGCTGCGTCTCGGAGACGGTCCCAACACCTTCCCCCTGTGTCCCGCTCGCAAAATTCGCAATCGACGTGGCCGCCGCCACCCCCGCAAAGCCCAGCAGAACGGTCACAAACAGCCGGCTGAAAGACCGCCAGTTCGCTGTCGCCTCCCTGATCTCGGCGGCGCGGCTGGCAGCGCTCACCCTGCGCACGCCCGCTCGCATGGCCTGCAGTCCAGGTCCCAACTGCTCCTCAATCTGATTTCGGATGGCGTCTAGTCGGTTCAACATGGCCGCTTAACTGCCTGACATCTCACGATAGCTGAACTG
>JAPPKT010000481.1 GCA_028819675.1 Caldilineaceae bacterium
ACCTGGACTGGTTCCTGCAATCGGTCAATGAGGCCGATGAGCTGTGGGCCTGCCCTGTCATCCCTATTCAGGGCTTCGTCAACCAGCAGCGTTCCCGCACCTACGAGTCCGTCATCTTCGGCGACAAAGAGCCGGAACAGGCTGCTGCCGACATGCAGGCGGCCTGCACGGAAGAGATGCTCAAGTCGTTCCCCGAACTGGTGGGTTAGAAGAAAAATGCAGCACAGCAGCGGCCGGCGGCCACCTTCACAGACCGCCGGCCGCTGAACTCGGGCCACAAAGATGACACAGAACTGGACTCCTGCCCAAACTCGCAGCCTTTTGAAGGGGCTGGCCTTCATTTCACCCTGGCTGGTAGGCTTTGCCGGCTTCGTTCTCTACCCGATCGCGGCCTCTGCCTATTACAGCCTGACGCGCTACGATGTCCTGCGCCCGGCCCGCTACATCGGCCTGGAGAACTACATTGAGCTGTTCGGCAAGGATGAGACCTTCCGCACCGTGCTCGGCAACACGGTCTACCTAGTTGTGATCGGCGTGCCGGCCGGGCTGGTGGTGGCCTTTCTGCTGGCCAGTCTACTCAATCGCGAGATGAAGCTGCGGCCGCTCTTCCGCACTATCTTCTTCCTGCCGGTGCTGGTGCCGGCCGTGGCCTCGGCAGAGGTGTGGCGCTGGGTCTACAACACCAACTATGGGGTGATCAACTCCGTTATCAAGAGTTGGGGGTGGGCGGTCATCCCCTTCATCTCTTCGATGGAGTTGGCGAAACCGTCCCTGATCCTCATCCACGTGTGGGCGCAGGGTACCGCTATCGTCATCTTTCTGGCGGCATTGCAGGACGTGCCCAGTTCGCTGATGGACGCGGCCGAGGTCGACGGCGCCAACGCGCTGCAACGGTTCTGGCACGTCACCGTTCCCATCTGCACGCCGGCGATCCTTTTCGTGATGTTGACCGGCATGATTGGCATGTTCCAGTACTTTACGCTGGGCTGGCTGCTCACCCAGGGCGGACCCAACGAATCGACCGAGTTTTTCAGCCTTTATCTTTATCGCAACGCTTTCCAGTTCTTCAAGATGGGGTACGCCTCGGCCCAGGCCTGGATCCTGTTTGTCATTATCCTCGCTTTTACGCTGCTGATTTTCCGCAGCTCGGCGCGCTGGGTCTACTACGCTGGAGAATCGGACTAGCTGCAAGCGTCAGCTGCCAACCACGATCATGCAACAAACCGAAGCCATCGCCAGCAGCCCAACACAGCATCTCCCGCTTTCGCAACGCGCGCCTTTCAGGGCGGTACAACGCGCGCTCTTTTACGTGATGATGGTTGCGCTGGCGCTTATTTTTGCCGGGCCTCTGCTGTGGATGCTCTCCACTTCTCTCAAGACCGACCCCCAGGTTTACACTGTGCCGCCAATCTGGATTCCCAATCCCGTGCGCCTGATCAACTATCCGGAGGCGCTCGCCTCCCGCCCCTTCGAGATTTATACGTATAACACGTTGAGATACGCCTTGGGCGCGGTGGCCGGTGCTCTGATCTCCAATACGCTGGTCGCATACGGTTTCGCCCGCATCCGCTGGCCCGGTCGGGATATTTTCTTCATCATCTGCCTTTCGACGATGATGATCCCGTTCCAGGTTCGCATGATCCCGCTCTATCTCACCTTCAAGAATCTCGGCTGGCTCAACACTTATCTGCCTCTCATTGTGCCGACTTTTCTTGGGGTGAACGCTTACTATACCTTCCTGCTGCGCCAGTTCTTCCTCACCATTCCCAGCGAACTGTCCGACGCAGCGCGCGTTGACGGCTGCACAGAGTTGGGCATCCTTATCCGCATCATCCTGCCCCTGGCAAAGCCGGCGCTGGCCGTCATCGGGCTGATCCAGTTCATGTTCGCTTGGGACAATTATATTGGACCGCTCATCTATCTCAATAGCGAGGCGCTATATCCGATCGCGCTCGGCCTGCAACAGTTCCGCACCATGTTCCAGGAAGAGCTGATGTGGCCCTATATGATGGCGGCCAGCACCGCGGCGACCGCGCCGGTCATCATCCTCTACTTCTTCGTCCAGCGCACCTTCGTTGAGGGCATCTCCATCACCGGTTTGAAGGGGTAGTTTGGTGGCTCGTGGCTCCCGACCCGTGTCCTGGTCTGACCGGCGGCTCTCTCGCCCAACAACTTCAATCCTATAAGTCCGAGGTGAAGAACCATGCCAGCAGACAGCCGGCCCAACATTCTGTTCATCTGTGTAGACCAGTGGCGCGCCGACGCGCTCAGCCTCACCGGCCACCCTGTGGCCGAGACGCCCCACCTGGACAGGCTGGCCCGTGAGGGCATCAATTTCACACAGGCGTATGCGGCCACGCCCACCTGTGTGCCGGCGCGGGCGACGATCTTCACCGGTCTCAACCAACGCCATACCGGCTTTGTCGGCTACAACGACCGCATCGACTGGCACTACGACTGCACGATGCCCGGCCTGCTGGCGGAAGCCGGCTACCATACACAGTGCGTCGGCAAGATGCACACGCATCCCTCGCGCAATCTGATGGGTTTCCACAACGTCGTCCTGCACGACGGTTATCTGCACCGCGAACGATCCAAGCGGGACGACTACGGGCTGGTTGACGACTACACGCCGTGGCTGCGGGAGCGGCTGGGCCCGGAAGCCGACTACATCGACACCGGCGTCGGCTGCAACGGCTACGCGGCGCGGCCCTGGGTCTACGACGAGATGCTGCATCCGACCAGTTGGGTCACGACGATGGGCATCGACTTTCTGCGCCGCCGCGACCCGACCAAACCGTTCTTCCTGATGCTCTCCTACCACCGGCCGCACCCGCCGCTGGACCCGCCACAGGCTTTCATGGACCGCTATCTGACGAAGCCCCTGCCGGCCCCAATCATGGGGGACTGGGCGCCGGACAGTCTACCTGTGCGCGGGCTGGACAGCCCGATCCCGACCGATGCGGCGCAGCGCGACTACGCGCGGCGCGCCTACTTCGCCCAGATCAGCCACATCGACTACAGCCTCAACCGCGTGTTCCAGGCGCTGTTCGAGAACGGCGAGCTAGACAACACCGCCATCGTGTTCACCGCCGACCACGGTGAGATGCTCTACGACCACAACCATGTCGCCAAGGGCTATCCATTCGACAGCTCGGCGCGCCTGCCATTCATCCTGCGCCTGCCGCACGTGCGCAGCCCGCATCACCAGGCGAGGCAGGCGGATGAGCCGTTGCGGGAAGTAAACCAGGTGGTCGAGCTACGTGACCTGCTGCCGACTTTCTGCGACCTTGCCGGATGCGACACGCCTGCGCACGTCGACGGGCGCAGTATTCTGCCGCTGGCGCGCGGCGAGACTGGCGGCTGGCGCGAGCATCTGCACGGTGAGCATTTCATGAACGCGGATTCCAACCAGTGGCTGACCGACGGCCGCGAGAAGTATATCTGGTACAGTCAGAGCGGTAGCGAGCTGCTCTTCGACCTGGAGGAAGACCCGACGGAGCTACACGACCTGGCCGCGGCGCGACCGGAGCGCGTAGCCTTCTGGCGCGAGCGGCTGATGGCGGAGCTGGATGGCCGCGAGGAGGGGTTTGTGCAGA
>JAPPKT010000378.1 GCA_028819675.1 Caldilineaceae bacterium
GGAGGGCCGAATAGGCCCGACCGCCCAAAAGAGCGAGGAGAGAGTGAAGAGGAGTTAGGAGAGAGAACTGCAGTTCCTCTGATTCAGGGTTGATGGCGGGATGGGTGCGGCTTCGCAGCTACCCGAGGTATAGGAAACTTCGCCCCCATTTTGGAATGCACCCCAATACCCGGGTGCCTTGATTCACAGACCAATTTCGACTATGATTCATCTGGTTCGCAGGACTCATTCCAATTCTCGATGAAAGTGTACATCTCTCCCATTACTTGAATTTCGGCCTGAAAGGGACAACGCATGAGCCGTAGACGGGGCAGACGCCGCCGCTTGAGCCGCAACGAAAAGATCTTCTACTTTCTCAGCCTGCTGATTGCGCTCAGCATGGTGTTGAGCCTGGTCTACGTGGCGATTACGCCCGCCGCTCCATAGAACGGCCAACGGACCTCCACGCCTGGAAGCGCAGGTTACACGCCCGCGCTCAGTCTGGACCAATCCCGTGACAGTTGAAGAACGCCGTGGGCTGGCCCTGGTAGCGATCGCCGTTCTCTTCTTCAGCACCAGCCCCGTGCTGGTCCGTTGGGCCGCCCGCTCGGTATCCTCCTTCGAGATCGCAGCCGGTCGCCTCCTGGTCGCAGGTATCGTGGTGTCAGTTGCGGTCTTGATTCGCAGCCGCGGCCCTTGGGCCGCCCCCAATTGGCGCGGCCTCCTCGCGTCGGGCTGGCCCCGTCTGGTCCTCGTCGGGCTGGTCGCTGCTCTCCACTTCTTTTTCTACGCCTACTCCCTCGAATTTACGACGATCACCAATAGCCTCGCGATCATGTACACTGCGCCCATCTGGGTCGCCCTGCTGTCCCGCTTCTGGCTCCGGGAACCGCTGCCGAAGCGTAAATGGCTGGGCATCCTCGTAGCTGTCGTGGGCGTGGCCGTTCTCTCCGGGTTCGAGCCGGTACTGGCGCTCGTTCGTCAAGGCGGCAGCGCATCGTACAACTTCACTTCCCGCATGTTGATCGGTGATCTGCTTGCTTTGGGCAGTGCCATTACCTTCGCCGTCTACAGCATAGCCGGCCGCAGCCAGCGCGAACGGTTTCCTCTGCTGGTGTATGCCGGTGCAGTCTACATGCTGGCTGCCCTCTGGCTGCTTCCAGCCGCGGCCGCGTCCCATACCCCCGGCAGCTTCAACTGGCCCGCCGTCGCCAGCATAGTCGGCCTGGGCGTCTTCCCCCTGGCTTGCGGCCATACTCTCTACAACGCGGCGCTCCGGCGAGTGAACGCCACCTATGTCAATCTCATCGCCACGCAGGAAGTGCTGGGCGGCGTGCTTCTGGGCGCGCTCCTGTTGCGTGAGATCCCTTCATTCAACGGCATCATCGGCGGACTGATCACCATCGGCGGAATCCTCATGGTGCTCCTGTAGTTTCTGCCTGCTGCCGTTCTCAGTCTGTCAAATCGCCATGAGAAACAATATTGGCCGCCGCCGGAATCTATCTGAACCCAAAGGTTACTGCCATGTATCGCGACCGTCTCTCGCTCTTCCCCGACACCGTTGCGCTGCGCCCCGACAAGAGTGGCCAACCTTCTCTCCATGTTGGCGGCCGTGACCTGAACGAACTGGCTGCCGAATTCGGCACACCTCTCTATATCTATGATCAGCAGACCATCGACAGCGCAGTTCAGGCCTATCAGAATGCCCTCAGTCGCCACTATCCCGGCCCCGCCGGCATCACCTACGCCGGCAAAGCATCTCTCAATCTGGCCATGGCACGTCTGATGGGGTCCCATGATCTGCTTGTGGACTGCACCGGCGTCGGTGAGATGCACATCGCGCGCACTGCCGGTGTCCCGCGCGCCCAGATTCTGATGCACGGCGTGAACAAGAGCTGGCGGGATCTGCAGGCCGGAATCGCCCAGGCCGGCACGCTCGTCGTCGATAACCTGCCGGAGTTGGAGCGCATCGCCCAGCTGGTCCATGCCCGCGGCACTACGCCCGCCCTCTGGTTGCGGGTACGCCCTGGTTACGCCGTCGACACACATCAATACCGCCAAACAGGTCAGCATGACAGCAAATTCGGGATGGACGCCGACGAGTGTATCGACGCAGTGGCTTTCTGCCAGCGAAATCAGCTGCCCGTGACCGGGCTGCACTTCCACCAGGGGTCGCACTTTCACGCGGTCGATCAGGTCCTGCCCGCGCTGGATGTGGTGTGCAATCTGATCGGCCGCTTACAGAAGGAACGCAACTGGTGGCCCCAGGCGCTCAGCCCCGGCGGCGGCTGGGGCGTCGCCTACCACGAAGCTGATCTTCCCCACCAATCTATCGAGGACTACGTCGCGACGGTCGCGGCAGCTCTCGCAGAGAGCTTGTCCTCCTATTCTCTGCCCTTGCCCCGTCTGCAAGTGGAGCCGGGGCGCAGCCTTGTCGCCCGCGCCGGCGTTGCCATCTATCAAGTAGGTACCGTCAAACGTGCGGGGGGTCGGCGCTGGTTACTGCTTGATGGCGGAATGGCGGACAACATTCGCCCGGCCCTCTACCAGGCGCGCTACTCTGCCCTGCCGGTCGCCGACCCCCGAAAACGTTTGGCTGGCCGGCCCTTACTGCGAGAGCGGTGATCTCCTGATCGAGGACCTGCCGTTGCCGGAGATCGAAACCGGAGAACTGCTGGCCGTACCGGTCAGCGGCGCCTACCAGCTGATGATGGCAAGCAACTACAACGGGGCGTTGCGTCCCGCTGTCGTCATGCTCCACGACGGCGTCGTGCAACTGGCGCAGCGCCGCGAAACGGTCGATAATCTCCTGCTACGAGATATTGTCTAGTGGGCTGAAGAGGAAAAAGAGAACGCGCTTCTATCCGAGAGGAGGTTCTTCCGGCTGCCCGACGAGAAGCTGACGCACTACGTCATCAATGCGTCGTTTGTAGCGTAGCAGCTCCCGCCTGCACTCCATCTCCGCTGAGTTCTGCGGCTTGAAAGATCGCAGCGTCTCCTCCAACTCCCAATCGATCTGCACGCGGATCCGGTTGATGACCCGTCCCCGCAGATACTCCCGCATCTCCTGCGCAATCACCGTGTCGTAATGCAGCAAGTCATCATGCAGATCGACCAGTCGATCCGAGCCGATGGCAGGGATCGGCAGCGACCGCAGCGTTTCCCAGGCTCTGTTCAGTTTTCGACGATTTACACTCATGCCAGGTCCAAATGACGCGCCACAGTTGGGCACAGTTGCAGCGTCAGTTCTGAAGTGGGGATGGAGGTTTTTCGATACACGTCTGAAGTTGCTGAGATCTGTAGTCCGAATGAGGGGATCTGAATCGCGCGAGGATTATAGTCTCTGATACCTTCAAAAGACAAGAATCGGATAGCGAAAGAATTCGACTTGCGGGCGCAATGATTGATTCCAGTCCGCTTCGCGTCTGCGCAGACCGCACCGCGACCCCGGCCGCGGCAGGAAGTCGAATCAGCCAGGATTCGAGCAACCGGGCCTTAGCCAATTTGCCACGCGGCCTAAGGCGAACCAAGGAGCCTCTCACTCCTCTCTCCTCGTTTTTGGGCGGTCGGGCCTTCGGCCCTCCCTTGTGCGGGGGTAACCCCCCCGCAACGCC
>JAPPKT010000168.1 GCA_028819675.1 Caldilineaceae bacterium
TACCGCTCTCGGGGGCGAGGATGCCGGCGCCGGCGTCGGTGGCGCGGCCTGTGTCACGCCGGTCGCAGAGCAGGGTACGGGCGCCAAGCTGGCCGGCGCGGTAGGCTGCAGCCGCTCCGACGATACCGCCGCCGATGACAATCAGGTCGAAATCCATGGCAGGTCCTCTCGGTGGTGCTGTTTTGCTGTAGAGATACTCAAATGCGTTTCACGGGCGGCGCGCTAGCGGTCGCATCTTCAACGGAATTGCTTCAGTTCCGGCCAGCAGCCTGAACCTGAAAGATTGTGCCGCTGTAATGGAGGAGATAGAGATTGCCGGCCTCATCTTCGCCGAAGCTGCTGACATTGTAGGGGCTGTCCAGGAGCAACTCGGACTCCCATACGCCGTTCACCTGCTTAAGACCCCAGATATTGCCGGTGACATAGTCTGCAAAAAAATAGATGCCCTGCATGGCGGGATGGTCCTGCCCCCGGTAGACGTAGCCGCCGGTAATGGACAGCCCGCTGATGCGGTCGTACTCGACCACCGGCATGGTCAGACCGGCAGTGGGACAGCCGGAAGAGGGATTGAAGCAGTGAAGACCTTCCATGATGCGCCAGCCGTAGTTTTCGCCGCCGGGGCTACCGGCGGGTTGAAAGTTCACCTCTTCCCAGGCGTTCTGGCCTACGTCGGCGATGTAGAGGTCACCGGTCTCGCGGTCGAAGGAGAAGCGCCAGGGATTGCGCAGACCGTAGGCCCAGATCTCATCGAGGAAGTCGTCACTGCCGACGAAAGGATTGTCGGAAGGGATGGCGTAGGGGGCATCAGCGGCGGCGGAGACGTCGATACGGAGGAGTTTGCCGAGCAGAGTCTGGCCCTTTTGCCCGTTGTCCTGGGGGTCGGCGGCGCTGCCGCCGTCACCGGTGCCGATCCAGAGGTAGCCGTCGGGGCCGAACGCAACTTGGCCGCCATTGTGATTGCGCCAAGGCTGGTGGAACTGGAGAAGGATCTCTTCGGAATCGGGATCGACCTGTTGGACGTCAGGATAGAGGCGGAAGCGGGAGACGCGGGTATGGAGACTGCCGGGGTGGGTGGTGGTGTAGTTGACGTACAGGGTCCGGCTGCTGGAAAAGTCGGCGGGGAAGGCGATGCCAAGCAGCCCTCTCTCGCCACAGCAGCTGACGCGGTCGCGGATGTCCATGAACGGGGACTGGCCGATGACACCGTCGTCAAATGCCTGGACCAGGCCTATCTGCTCGACCACATAGATGCGTCCGGAACCATCTTTGGCGTGGGCGAGGTCGACAGGATTTCTGAGGCCGGACATTGTTTCGACCAGGGTGATGGCCGGCCAAGTCGGCCATTGTTGGGATTGGGGCTCGGAGGCAGGCGTGCTGGTTTCTGCGGCGGTTGCCGGGGGCGAAGCAGGCGTGTGTGCCGGCGCGGTTGTGGGGGAAGGCGCGGCCGCGGCGTTCGCACCCTGCTGCTGGGTACTGGGCGGTTCGCTTGGGGCACATGCGGCGAACAGGAGTGCGCCGATCAGCGCGCAGACTCTGCAGAAGGCTTTGATCTTCATTTTCCGTTGCTCCTTCAGTTCGCGATCGCGGCGGATTCGCGCCAGTGCGGCGGCGGCTGAGCGCATAGTTCGGGAACAGCCACCTGTATTCCCGGCCCCGTACAACTCATGTCAACGGCCTGTTGAAGCACGGATTCGCCAGGGCTGCGACCAAATGTAAGGGAGATCATCCTACCAGCAGAGTTGCCGGACAGTCCAGTTTTGCGGGTCCTCGGGATGGGGTCTGTTGCCGACGGAGGCTGACAGGCGGCTCCTATCCCCAGCGCTGCTCGGGTGGGTCGAAGAGAAAGCCGTGGAACAGCTTACGTCGAGCCGGTGAGAGCCTGTTGTAGAATTGGCTGGGATAGCCCCAGTGTTCCTGGGAAGCGATCATCCAGGGATGCTCGTAGGCAAAATAGAGCATGGCGCGTTGACCATTTTTGCTGTTGAAGGGGCCGGCGGAGTGCCAGAGGGCGTTGTGGAACAGGATGGCGGTTCCCGCGGGGGCGCAGATTTCCGCAACCCCGGCGGACGTCCCCCACCGCTGCAGGTCTTCGCGAGTTGGCGCAGAGGCGGCCTTATGGCTGCCCGGCAGCACGCATAGATTGCCGTGGCCGGGTTGGGTCATGTCGCTGAGATAGTAGCCGATTTTGAGCTGCAGCAGAGGAATCTGCGGGCCCAGGTTTCTGAATCCGTCGTCAATGCCGTCGATATGCCATCTCAAGCCACGGCCGATGAGATCGCTGCCGTGCTCGAGGATGGCGTCGGAGGCATGGTGATGGGGGAGGGCATTGAGAAGGCCGGTTACGTAGGGCCAGATGGCGGGCCAGTCGAGCATCTCCAGAAACAGGGGATCGTCGTCGAGAATGTAGAAGATTCGGGTACTCTTTTCGCCCACGGGGGTAGTGATGCCGGTATGAGGAAACTCCCGCTCCTGCAGATTGCGCCGCCGTTGAATCACGCGGTGGAGGGCCTGGAGCAGGGCGTCGACGTGGTCTGCGTCAAGGAACTCTTCGAGAACCAGGTAGCCGTTGTTGTCGAAGAAGAAGCGTTCGGCTGGCGTGGGGCTGGCGTCTACGGCCGTCGGTGTATTGTCACTGTGGAGGGCGGGCGCCGCTTTCTCTGCAATCTTGTGTGCCATGATTCAACCTCTTCAGGTCATTTTGCATCCTGGTCCGTTGCGGCGACAGGGAGCGGGAGAGTGGTATGGGGCGTACTACGTATCTTCAGTGATGGCGATAGCTCGCACTGGAGATCCGTCCCGGCCTGAAATCTTGAGGGGCAGAGCCACGAATTGAAAATGGGGCTGGCCGATCTGATCGAGGTTTGTCAGGTTTTCGACGATCAGAACTTTGTGGCCCAAGAGTACAAAGTGAGCGTCGTTGGGCGAATAGTCGACCGACGGGGTATCGATGCCGATCAGTTCGATGCCGCAGTCCACGAGGAGGCGGGCGGCCTCTCCTGTCAGCGCGGGATAATGGGAGAAGTAGTTCGCCTTGCCCCAGTTTTGGGACCAGCCTGTGTTCAAGATCACTTTAGGTGTGCGGCTGATGGCCTGGCGATGGGGGGCCAGATCATCGGCGGTGATCTCTTCTTTGGCCTGTTTGGTGGAGAGGTCAAGCAGCAGGGCCGGGCCGATGCACTGTGCCAGCGGGATCTGATCGATCGTTGCACCGTCTCGATAGAAGTGGAAGAAGGCGTCCATGTGGGTGCCGGTGTGGAGGGAAGTGCGCAGGTTGCTTGTATTCATGTGTCCCGGTGTGCCGGGTGGGAGGTCGGCTGGGATAGAGGTGCGCACCTCGAATTCGACCGGAGAATCACCGGGAAAGGGGGGTGTGGAAGGAGCAAGGGAATAGCTCAAATCGACAGTTCTAGGCTGCATAGGGGCTCTCCACAGAAGCCACGATCGAACGGCAGCGGGGAGGGGGGTGGCGGCGGGCGCCGCTGTATTTGCGTTTTGGGCCTTGCACTGCGGCAGCAGCAGTTCGATGAAGTCAACTAATTCGATTCAGCATTGACAGTGTACGGACAACATACTATAATTTGGC
>JAPPKT010000091.1 GCA_028819675.1 Caldilineaceae bacterium
TGAGCCCTTCGATGGCGATCATGATGACGTCGATCTGTTCGCCGCCGGCGATGCGAGTCAGCATTGTATCGGAGTAGCCGTCCCAGCCGCCTTCGCCCCAGCTGTTTGCGTTTACCTCCATGGCGATGTTGGGGAGCCTTTCAAGGGACCGTTCCAAGGCATTGTCGAAGGTGTTGACGGGCATGCCGGAGGTGGCGATGATAGTGACCGGCTCCATGGCGGGTGCGGAGTCGCCGCCGGCGTCAGGGGCGGCTGCGGGGACTGCACAGGCCGCCAGCGCGGCGCCGGCTGCGCCAACACCTGTAAGCCGCAGCATGTCACGGCGGCTCATGTTCTGATGGAATGATGTGGGTTGTCCGGACATACTTCGACTCCTAAAGTGGCTTGGTGGGCGAATTGGGAAGAAGCCTGGTTGGGGAATTGGGGCAGGGCAGACTGCCCCTGTTCTACCAGATGATGTGGGTCCCGTTAGCTGATTTCAAGGGGTCGTGGTGGGTCAGGCACCCAGGTAACAGGATATGCAGCATTCACAACTGCGGACAGATGGACAGCGCCACTTCGTGTGCTGTCGCTCGAGTAGGTTTCTCAACGGTTCTCATTCGGCAGGTGAGCGGAACCTGGCGGGTTATCGGAAAAAGAGTGAGAATCGTTTTTTCGGACTGTGGGGAATAATAGAACAGGCTTGGCGCGTTGCCAAATATTTGGGGGGGGCGTAGTTGCTTTGCTTGTGGGTCGTTGTACAGCAGAAGGAAAAAGCATGAGTCCGAGACAGCCGCGTGACGAGAAGGCCGAGCAGGGCGCGTGTGGCAAAGAGGTAGCCGGTCCATGCCTCGCGCCGCGTCAACGCAGTCAGTTCTTAGGATTCGGCTTGTCTGCTTACATTGTCTCCAGACAGTGCTGTTGACGTCATGGCCTGTCGTGTGCGGAGAGAACAGAAGGGTGGCAGGCTACCGAGAGGTCGAGGCGTAAAGGGCGCCGTGCCTCCGGCAACCTGCCGTCCCTGAATTGATCTAACTATGCCTGCTTGAGTTTGTCCATTTCGGGCTGCAGCTCGTCGTGGGCAGCCTGCAGGGCCTCTTCGACGGAGCGTTCGCCATTCCAGATGGTGGCGTAGTTCCGGTTGAGGATTGGTTCGACGATATTGAAGTTGGTGGGCGACGGCACGGTGGCGGCGAAGTCGAGCGATTCGTAGAAAAGCGCGGTATTGGGCGGGCCGTACTCGGCGAAGACGGGCATTTCGGCGACCGAGCGCAGGGCGGGGATGTTGCCGCCGAGCTGGACCATGTCGATGGAGGTATCGGTGTCGGAAAGCAGTTTGACGACCTCCCAGGCCTCCTGCGGATTCTCGCTGGCGCTGGAGATGCCCCAGCCGTCGGTGCCGGCCACGGTCTTGAGGGGGCCGGCCTGGTGCGGCTGGTACTGGATTTCGTAGGTCTCGAATTCGGCTTCGAGTGAACCGCCGATGCACCAGCGGCCGCAGGTGCGCATGACGAGGTTGCCGGCATGGAACTGCGCCCATTCGTCCCAGCCTTCGGGGTTGGGGGCGACCTTGTGCTCCAGAATCAGGTCGGCCATGAACTGAACGGTCTCGGCGACCTTGGGGTCGAGCAGGTTCGAGTCCAACCAGTCGTCTGACAATGGGGAAACGTCGTTGTTGAAGTACCAGGCGGCCATGCCGAACATGCCGCTGCCCCAGAAGGAGTAGGCGAAGCGGTCGTCGGCGCCGCCGGTGACGTTGGCTACACTGATACAGGTCTGCAGGAAATCGTCCCACGTCCAGTCGGTGGACGGCGGGTCCACGCCTTCTTCCTCGAAGATGGCGGTGTTGTAGTACATGACCATGTTGTTCCAGGAGAAGGGGTACTCGTACTGCTTGCCGTCGACCTGGAGCATTTCGCGCAGGGTGACGTGGACGTCGTTCTGCAGGATCTCGTTGGCGGGTTGATCGGCGGCCAGGAAGTCCTCCAGCGCTAAGAGGATGTTCTTGGCGGTGAGGAGCCTGAGGCCTTCGATGGCGATCATGATGACGTCGATCTGTTCGCCGCCGGCGATGCGGGTGATCAGGGTGTCGGAGTAGCCATCCCAGCCACCCCCGCCCCAGCCGTTTGCGTTTACCTCCAGGGCGATGCCGGGAAGCTGTTCTTTTGACCGCTCCAACGCGTTGTCGAAGGTGTTGACCTGCATTTGCGTGGTTGCGATGACGTCGACCGGCTCCATGGCGGGGGCGGAATCGCCGCCGGCGGCGGGGGCGGCTGCGGGGGCTGCGCAGGCAGCGAGGGCGGCGCCGGCTGCGCCAACTCCCGTAAGCCGCAGCATGTCACGGCGGCTCATGTTTTGATGGAGGGGTGTGCGTTGGGACATACTTTGTCTCCTTTGAAGTGTTTTGTTGAGTCAGGGGCAAGGTTTTCTGCCCCTGTGTTTCCAGATGTGGTGGATCCCTTTAGCTGATTTGAGGGGGCCGTGGTGCGTCCAAGTACGCAGGTAACACGACACGCAGCATTTACTACTGTAGACGGATGGACAGCGACCACTTCGGGTGCTGTCGCACAATTACGATTCACAACGGTTCTCGTTCGGCGGGCGAACAGAACTTGGCGGGTTTGCGATAAGAGAGTGGGACTCGATAATATGGAATTGGGAGCAATGATAGGACAGGCTTAGCGTGTTGCCAAATTTTTAGGGGGCAGTTGCAGTTTGCGTTTGGGTGGTAGTTTGGCAGAGGGAAGAAGCTTTGGTCTGAGACTGACACGCGCGGAAGGGTTAAAGACTTTCCCAGATCGAATATCCCGCCACTCGAGAATGGCTTCAGTTCGCGTTTACTGCCAGAAGCGTTCAGCTTTGAAATCGATTGGACGATATACTTGCCTTCTGATGGGACGAAATGACGGTAGCCAGGGCAGACACAGTTGGTTAGATTCAAGAGCAATTGCGCCGGAAGCCAGGCAATGCTGCCCTTGACAGTATGGGAACCCTTGAAGAGGACCGGTAATGACGACGATCGAAGAGAAACTGTCGGCGTATGAAGCAGACGTTGACTTTCCCGAGGTGAGCGGCATGGAGCATCTGCAGATGCTATTGACCCGTAGCGAACTGCTAAGGGCCGATCGTCTCCTGGACAGTGAACAGAAGACTCGCCTTGCTCGTGCAGATCGAAAGCTGGTGCAGCAGGCTCAGACATTCTACGAGGCCATTCAAGCGATTGCAGACCTGGCCAGCTGGCGCGAGCGTGCCGGCGGCGTAACACCTGAACATTGGTGGTGGTATGTGGATGTGATAGCGCAGCTGCCTGCCGGCACAGCTACGGCTGAAGTCAATGCCCTCTCTGTCAAGAAATGAGTTTCAATCTGGTGAAAGTTCGATTGAATCGAGCGAGGTTAAGTTCCAGCCGGGTCCGGGCTTGAAGGCTCGGATAGTTCCTCTTCCCAATCCTCAGAAAGTACCTGAGTCTCGCCCCTGGCTCTTCGTTCCTGCACATTCGAATCACTTTGACATGCGACGGACGCTTTGCTAGGATGGGGGCACGTTGGGCCGCGGGTTGGGCGCCAACTCTTTTCCATCTGGGAAGCGAAAAAAGGGCTCT
>JAPPKT010000313.1 GCA_028819675.1 Caldilineaceae bacterium
CGGCTGGTTTTGCGGCGGATTATTTTTGGTCGGCGGCTGGTTCTGCGGCGGGTTATTTTTGGTCGGTTTATCGGCGGTCGCGGTGGGCGTGGCTGTGGCGGTCGGCGTGCTTGTGGCGATGGGGGAGAGTGACTGGCCGACGACTTGGAAGTCCTTGGTAGCGGTGTAGGTAAAGCCGCCGTCGCCGATGAGGGTGACGGTCACTGTATATGTTCCGGCCGGGCACTGGTCGTCTATTTCGCCGGGGACTCTGATCTGGCCTAAGCCATTCAGGTCGCCCGTGTACTGGCCGTTGCCGCCGAGACCTGTTCCTTCACAGATGTCGACGTCTTCATTGTCCGTATTGGTGACGTCGGCGCGGTAGTGATAGTTGTCGGAGTCGTCGATCCCGTGGAAGACCATAGTGAAGGGGACGTCCTGCCCCTCATCGAAGACGGGGGGCAGCCCCTCGATCGTGACGGAGGGCGGGGGCATGGGCGTGGGCGTCACGGTCGGCGTTTCGGTGGGCGTCGGTGTGACCGTCGGTGTAGGCGTTTCGGTGGGTGTTTGGGTAGGCGTGGGCGTGGCCGTAGGCGGCGCTGGGGGATCGATGGTAATGCCGCAGTTACAGGCAAGCGGAATCTCTTCGGTCGAGCCGTCTTCAGTGTAGGTGATCGTACACTTGACCACGTAGGACCCGGGCGTGCAGTTCCTGTCGACACCCAAAGATATGGACCCTGTCGTGCTCCAGTGACTGTACTCCGAAGGGTTGAAGGTGCGGACTACGCCAAACCCTGATCCTTCACAGCTGTCGGCGTCAGGTCCGTCGGCGCTGCCTTGCACCAGGTCGAAGCGGTAGGTGACGGTGGTGAAGGTGTCGTTGGCGTCACAGGTGCCGTCGTCGTTCTGATCGGTGCAGGGGAAGTTGGCGAAAAAGATGCTGATGTTCAGATTTTCGCCTGCCGAGACAGAGCCGTCTAGCGATTCGAAACCGGCGTGCGGTTTGAGATCCTCCTGCGCCGGTTGGAGATCCTCCTGCATCGCAGGGGCAAAGGTTTGGACCTCCGGAGGATTGGGCACAAAGGAGATAACGGTCAGGGCGAAAAGTAGCAGGATGATCGCCGCGACCAGGGTAGTAACCGACTGTTTCGTTTGCGACCTCTTTGGCTCTACTGGAGTTTTGCGACTGTGCATGTCCATGTAGGTTCAGCTTTCCGGTTTCGAGTCTAGTTCCGTCCCGAAAATGGTACCGCTCCTGCCGATGGGACGTGCAGTTGTCGCGGAATGTTCCGATTCCGGGAATTTTTCAGGAGAGGGGATTTTCATGCCGGAAATGGTGATCCGGCGGGATGGGATAGGGATAAAGCAAAGGTCCCGCAGTCGAATGCGGGGCCTTTGCTATGCATTCATTGTGAAAAGGCTTGAAGATGGCGGAGTCACTCGGCCGACCTGGCACCTGGCCAGCAGCGCCCCGTTCATTGACGGCTGCGAAGCTGTTTGCGGGGATGGCGACCGGCTGTGCTACGACCAGAGCCGGGGAACCCCTGCAAGCGAGCCGATGGCCACCTTGACAGAGTCGCGGACCACTCAGTCCGGTTCGTCGAGACCTGGGACGATGTGCTCGTACCAGACATTCGGCGGGCAGTCGCTGATGGCGATGATTTCGGCCCAGGTCCCTTGAGGGAGAACAGCGACTCTGTCGTAGGCGAGGCCCGGTCCGGAGTTGGTGTAGAGTGCGTAGGGCTGGGTAAGGGCGGCGGGCACGAGGGCAATTTCGCACTCGGTGATGCGCCGGGTTGCGCTCAACGCTAGCCGGCCTCAGTTGCTGATGAGGGAGGGCTATCTTCGGGCATTTTCCTCGGGATATCGGCCAGCGAGCCGGCGGCGATCTTTGTGTGGCGGCGGGCAACCCAGACCGGCGCATCAATGCCGGAAACTTCGAATTCGATCTGGACCTGAAACCATTCAGCGTGGGGGCCGATGCCGACAGTTCTGACCCACGAACCTTTTGGCAGTCTGGCGACCGCGGTGTAGTCCACGCCCGGGCCGGTGCGGGCCAGCAGCATTTGCGGCTGGGTGATCAGGGCGGGCCAGGTCGCGATCTCGCGCGGCGTAATCCGTCTGACGCTCACCAGGAGGCCGTCGACCCAAGTCATATCGCGCAGCACCCAAGCGAGCGTGTCCAAGCCTTCGATTTGGAGTTGGAACCAGTTCTTGGTCGGATCGATGCCGTAGATTTCGCCCGATACTCCCTGCGGAACAGTCGTTATCACTATATAGGCCAAACCCGGACCGGTGCGCACTTTCATGCTTTCCGACTGTGCGATGGCGAGCGGTCTGTCGCTGTTCGGTCCTGATTCCGGGTGCATTGCGTTTTCGGCCGCGTACGGTCGGAATCTCCCCAGCAGGCCGCCGGCCACTTTGGCCCGATTGCGGGCAACCCAGAGGGGCGTTTTCAACCCGACGACCTTGATCCGGAACCATTCGTCCTGCTGGTCGATGCCGGTGATCCGGGCCCAGGTGCCCTTGGGCAGGATGACTTCGGCCTCGTAGTCTGCGCCCGGCCCGTGGCGAGCGTTCACGTTGCGGGGCTGGATGATCAGTGCGGGCAGCGCTGCGATCTCGCGTGCGGTGATGCGTCTGACGTTTACGAGGGAACCGACCACACGGGTGAGATCGCGGTAGACCCAAGCCAAGGTGTCCAGCCCTTCCAATTCGACCTGGAACCATTTTTTGTCCGGGTCCGTGCCGTAGATCGCGGCCTGCGTTCCCTGGGGCACGGTGGTGATCACGTCGTATTTGAGTCCCGGTCCGAGGCGCACGTTCAGGATTTCGGGCTGGGTGATCAGATAGGGCCTGGCTGCGGGATTCGGTCCCGGCCGGAGCAACTGCACAAGCTCTCTCAGCGCGAGTTGTCTGTATCCTCTGACCGAGCCGGATAGTTCAACCAGGCTCTGGTGGATCCAAGCGGGGCCTTCCAGAGCGGAAAGCTCGATCAGGAACCACTTGTCCTCCGGGCCGAGACCGATGATTTTGACATGTGTACCCTGGGGCACGGTTGTGATCACGTCGTAGTTTGTACCCGGCCCCACGCGCAGATGGGAAATTACAGGCCATGTCCAGGCCTGGACGGTGAAAGCCCCGGCGCGGTAGCGACAGACTCCGTCCAGCGAACCGACGAGAACTGCAAGGTCGCGTCTGATCCAGACAGTCCCGTAGATACCGTCGATTTTGACCTCGTACCAGTCAGCCCAGGGACCGACGCAGATGATTTGGGCGCGTGTCCCGTGCGGTACAGACCTGACGATCTTGTATAGGGTGCCGGGTCCTAGGCGTACATTGGTGCGATCGGGTTGGGTAATCGCCATAGGCCCTTGAGGCGGCGGCTCCGGCGTGGGCTCGGGGGGCTTGGTACTGCGCTCGCTCTTTGGGGTCTGTGTGTCTCGGGACGTCTGGGCGCCTTGCCCGTTGCCGTTCTGTCCGTTTCCGCCTTGTCCGTTGCCGCCTTGCCCGTTGCCGCCCTGTCCGTTGCCGTCCTGCCCGTTGCCGCCCTGTCCGTTGCCGTCCTG
>JAPPKT010000452.1 GCA_028819675.1 Caldilineaceae bacterium
TTGGGGCCCCCCGTTGGGGGGGGCCCCCCCCCCCCCAAACGCCCCCTCTACACCAGCCAGCGCCGCCCTGACGCCGCGACGCCGGCGTCGTCCCTTTGCCGCCGCTCGCTCATCAACCTCGTGCCGCGAAGCAACCTTCCGCGATCAACTCTGCAGCAGAGGTAACGCCGTCTCTGACCACTGACCACTGACCACTGCAGTTACGCCTTGTGCCTGCCCTCTGCCTCCCCCAACTGCGGCTTAACCGTAGAACTGTGTTAAAATCGGGCCGTTCCAAAGACAACGCAAAAACCGTGCTTCCCCAATACCCAGACCACCCCCCGCCAAACTGCCTTCCACCGCATAGAGAGTCCCACCAATGAAAATCAAGCGCATCTCCGCCTATCAGGTCGACCTGCCCCTCCACGAAGGCCGCTACGCATGGTCCGGCGGCAAATCGGTCTCCGTCTTCGACAGCACCATCGTCCAGGTCGAGACCGACACCGGCCTCGTCGGCCACGGCGAAGTCTGCCCCCTCGGCCCCTTCTATCTGCCCGCCTACGCCGCCGGCGTCCGCACCGGCCTCGCCGAGCTCGCCCCACACCTCATCGGCCTCGACCCCCGCCAGCTGGCCATCCTCAACCAACACATGGACCGTGCCCTAAAAGGCCACCCCTACGTCAAATCAGGCATCGACGTCGCCTGCTGGGACATCCTCGGCCAGGCCGCCGGCCAGCCCGTCTGCGTCCTCCTCGGCGGACGCTACGGCGACGACTTCATCCTCTACCGCGCCATCTCCCAGCGCCCCCCCGCCGAAATGGCAGACTCCGTCGCCGCCTACCGCGCCGAAGGCTACCGCCGCTTCCAGCTCAAAGTCGGCTCCGACGCCGACACCGACATCGAAAGAATTCAGGCAGTTGCTGCCGTACTCGGCCCCGGCGATGTCCTCATCGCCGACGCCAACACCGGCTGGCTCGTTCACGAGGCCGCACGCGTCGTACGCGGCGTCCAGGACGTCGATGTCTATATCGAGCAGCCCTGCCTCAGCTACGACGCCAACCTCTCCATCCGCCGCCGCACCTCGCACCCCTTTATCCTCGACGAAACCATCGACGGCATCGACGCCCTCCTCACCGCCCATCGCGACGACGCCATGGACGCCGTCAACATCAAGATCAGCAAATTCGGCGGCCTGACCAAGGCCCGCCAGGCCCGCGATCTCTGCATCTCCCTCGGCATCGCCATGACCATCGAAGACAGCTGGGGCGGCGACATCACCACCGCCGCCATCGCCCACCTGGCACACAGCACGCCCCCCGAATTCCTCTTCACCGCCACCGACTTCAACAGCTACGTCACCGTCAGCACCGCCGAAGGCGCCCCCCAGCGCCGCAACGGCCGCATGGCCGCATCCACCGCCCCCGGCCTCGGCATCAACCCCCGCTGGCCAACCCTGGGCGAACCCGTGCTGTCCGTCGACTCCTAGACCCCGCTGACATTTCCTTTCAACCTGCCGTCCCCCCGTAGGGGCACCCCTTGTGGGTGCCCAAGCCCGCCCCCTGTAGGGGCACCCCTTGTGGGTGCCCTCGTGGGTGCCCTCGTGGATTGGCAACTCCTGGTACTCTACACTTGATTTGCATCTGCCAGGTCCCTATCTGCCGGGCCCCCAACTGTCCCCAATCCGATTGACAAAGCCCAAGCGCGCATACAAACCCTCTCTGATTTGTAATATCGCCCCCGGAAAGAATATAATTCGCCCCCAACGAATGGGCTGAGCTTCCCCCCTCATCGGCAGCGCAATACCTTCGCCCCTTTCGACCTGGGGCGCATTCAGCGAAACCGGATCCATCTCTTGCCTTTCCCATGGCAAGCTGGAATCTCCTTTGCTTTTGCCATGCGTGAAGGTCAAAGCGCCTCTGCCTGTCAGCAGCGAAGCCCGCTCTTCATTTGACGACTCGAGTCAACAACCAGGACGAAGTACCTTTGGCAACCGAAACCCGGAGCAACGGCGCTCATCAGTCCAATTCCAGCGAAAACTCCCCCACCGCCGACTCCCCCGAAATCGCGGCGAAGTTGGCTGACCGCTACCAACTCTTCGAGTCCTTCTTCGAGCAGCTCCATCTCGAAAAAGACGTCTACGCCCACGAGGACAGGATCGTCCTGCGTTGGCCGCGTAAGCTGATGGCGCCGGCCGACTATAACGCCCGCCTGCAACTGTCCAACGGCCGCATCTACGCTGAATCCGAGGGTAGGGAAGGCGACAACGGCGACCGCACGTTAACTTCGGCTGTCTCGATTCCCGACGGGGAATACGAGTTGCTCCTGATGCCCTCCCCCAGCGAGTACTATATCCGCGGCGTCCGCGTCCAGCGCAAAATCCCGCTCTCCGCCGTGCGCTCAGACTATCGCACCGCCCCCTATGGCACCTTCGTCGAACGCCAGGTCGAGCTCCTGCGCCACGCCGTCACCCACGATGACGGCCTCTATTCCGAAATCGCCAAAATGACCCTCGGCTGGTGGGATCGTATCACCACGCGAAAACTCTCGCCCGCCATCGAGACCGTCGCAGCTCTGGAAGAGGATCACCTTACCCGCCTGACCATGCTGCTCGGCATGGTTGCCCGCTACGGCGAAAACGATCAGTTCCCCACCGAGATCAGACAGCAGCTCGATGACTGCCTCTCCTCTTTCCCTTACTGCAGGCAGGCCTATGCAGAGAGAACGGGCAAAACCCTCGGCGACACCGAAGAGCTGCTGTTCGCAGCCAGTGAACTCCTCGCCGGACAACTCTACCCCGAACACACCTTCCCCTGCAGCCAGCACTCCGGTCAGTGGCACCGCCAGCGCGCCGAAGAAGCCGTAACCCGCCGCCTCCAGCACGCCGCCATCGTCGGTTTCGCCGAATCGTCAAGCCACAACCTCGCCCAACTGCTGACCGCCCTCTCCCATCTCATCGATCTCGCCGATTCGCAGGAGATCTGGGACTTGGCCGCAGTAGTGATCGACAAAGTACTGGTGACCCTGGCATTGGACTCCTTCCGGGGTGTCTACGGTGCCGGCCAGATCACGGCTGAAAACGGTGGCGTCGTCCCAAACGGACATGTGTCGCCCCTGGCCGGCGTTGCCCGTCTGATGTGGGGTGTCGGCACCTGGAACTGGCATTTCGCCGCGCCAATAAGCCTCTGCTGTTGCCACAACTATGCCCACCCACACCTCATCGCCTCCCTCGCAACCCTGCCTGGCCCCGACACCATGTGGGCCAGCGAACGCCACGCCGTTGCAGCCGGGTGCGAAGAGGCGCAGGAAGCAGAGCAGCATAAACCCCCGCAATCGCTCCACAAAGCGATTTACAGGACGCCCGACTATCTTCTCAGCAGCGCGCAGGACTTCCAGCCCGGTCAGCCCGGCCAGGGAGGACAGAGCTGGCAGGCCACTCTGGACGCCGACGCCATCGTCTTCGTCAACCATCCCGCAGCGCATGCCCTCGATCAAGACGCCCACAGGGACAGCTACTGGCGCAGCGGGCTGCTGCCCCGCGTCGCCCAGCACCGCGACCTCC
>JAPPKT010000115.1 GCA_028819675.1 Caldilineaceae bacterium
CCGGCGCCACCTGCAACACCGTCACCCCCATCTCTATCAACCTGTCCCGCTCCTCCTCGCTCGACGCCCCCAAACTAACCTGCACCGTACTGTCCTTCATCTGCTCCAGCACATGCCGGATACACTCGTCCACCGTCTTAAACGGACTGTGCGGCAGACTCTCCATACTGAAACGCAGGTCATTCGGCCCGAACGCCAGCAGGTCGACACCCGGCTTGGCCAGCTTGCCCGCATTGATAACCGCCTCCACCGACTCCAACTGAAGCGCCAGAAAGCCGTTACTGTTCCACCAATCGGCATAGGCCAGCCTGTCGACAGACCACGGGTTGGTCGGCTCCCCAAACGCCGCCAGATTACGCCGCGCCACCCCGCCCGAACTGCGCCGCCCTACCTGGGGATAGTAGAAATACTTGATCGCCTCATCCACTTCCGCAGTATCTTCCACTTCAGGTACCATGATGCCCGTCGGTCCCAAGTCGAGATAGCGCCCCACCAGGTATGTGTGGCGCGTATGCGGGATGCGCAGCTGCACCGGAATCCCCAACTGTTCCGCGTGACCGCAAAAGTTCTCCAGGTCAATTTCGCAAAACGCCGTGTGCTGGCTGTCCACGTATACGAAGCTGTAGTCGCCCTTGGCTAACAGATCTTCCAGTTGGGTTCGGTTGAAATAGACCTGCGCGCCGACGCCAAAGATCACTTCGCCACTGTGAATTCGCTCTTTCAGATTGGAAACTTCCGCCATGCCCCTTCCTCCTTCAGAATTACCTGTCCATTAACCCTGCCCGAACTTCAATCAACTCTGGCTTACTGTCCCTCGCAGCGACTGCCTCGACCAAGGCCGCCCGCAACACTTCGGTATCGTTGGTGCGCTTGTCGCGAGCGCCAATAGTGTACATTAGCATTACAATGAACGCGAGGGCTACAAATGTAATGAGAACTGTGCCACTTAGACATCCCTTCTCGCCCGTGGACTTGGGGTCGGTACGTGGGACTTTGCTCTTACTGTCCTGAGCAACTGGAGATTGCGTGCGTCTCTCGGTCCTGTCCTTTGTTTTCCCGCCCTCATGGTGCTCTTGCTGTTTGGCGAGCGGTGGCACAGACATCCCACCATTCTGTTCAACTGCGGGTTTATCTGTCTTCTCCGTCTCTGTTTCTTGCGAGGAAGCGTCTCGGTTTTTCTCAATTGACGGCTGAGTGTCGCCGGTAGAAGTGTCGCGAAATGGATCTTTGGATACGCCGTCTGTCCTCTCTCGGGCCGGCGTAGGTGAACTCTCAACTTGCGAATCGTCTGGACGTTCTGTCGTCTTGTCGGCCCTACTTCGGCTTTCCGACTGGGGTTCGATTCTTGCTGGGGTCTCATATTGGAACCGTGACCAAACTTCTCTAACGTCAATACAGTCCTCACACAACACCAATTCATTCAATACTTCCGTATCGCATTCGTAACACAGGTGGCCACACTTGTCGCAACGAGTAAGGTACATAGACTCGACGAAAGTAGATTCCCCGAGCAAGTTGCAATACCCGCAAATGACGGGTTCATTGGTTTCCCGAATTACTCTCCATTCATCCTCCGGAATCTCCCACTCTTCTACCCTAAGGCCACAGCTTGTACAGTACAAAAACAATTCCCATCCCTCAGAGGAAAGAATGTCAGCCACGCGTATCCGATGTCGGGGTTGAGCCTTACTCTCCTAGGCATACGAGTCAGAAGTGGCCGGAAGACCCTTAAGGAGATTCCTGACATGGAACCGTCTCTCAAAATTCCCTGTCCAACATCCCCACCGGTACCTCAATCAACACCGGCTTACCACTCTCCCCTGCGACCGCTTCCTCCAGCGCCCCCTGCAGCGCATCCGCGTCCTCTGCCAGCACGCCGTGCGCCCCGAAACTCTCCGCCATCGCGACAAAATCGGGATTGTGCAACCTGGTGCCGAGCACATGCCCGTCGAACTCCTCCATCTGCGCGCGCAGCACATTTCCGTATGCGTTGTCGTTGAAAACGACCGCAACCGCGTTGATCCCGTACTGTACTGCCGTGGACAGCTCCTGCACGTTGTACAGAAACCCGCCGTCCCCCGACAGCGAAACCACGACCCGGTCCGGACATCCCACCTTCGCGCCCAGGGCAATTGGGTACGCGCACCCTAGCGTCCCGTGCGAAGAGCTTGTCAGATACGTATGCGGCCCTTTTGCCCTGAAATAGTTGCGGCTGTAGTAGCCCATCTGGTTCATGCCTTGGATCACGACCGCATCGTCCGGCACCGCCGCGTGGATCGCCTCCATGAAACCCCATTGCGGCTGCAACTGCCGGGACGGATCGAAGCGCACACCGTTAATCTCCGCAACCTCTGCCTGCACCGCCTCTGCCTTATCCGCTCGCGCAGGCCCTGCAGCGGCTACCGCACGGTTGAGCGCCATCATAACCGGATACGCGTCGCCCTGGATCGCCACCGCATAATCGCCGCCGCCGATCTCCTCCCTGTCGACATCGATGCGGATGACCTGCTGACTTTCCCCGCTTGCGTAGCGGCTCGTCCCAACCGCCAGGATCAGATCCCGCCTCGCAAACCAGTCCCGTATCGGCTGAAATCGCATCTCCGCCGTGCCCAGGGAGAGCGGGTGAAGTTCCGAAATGGTTCCCTTACCCTGTCTCGTCGTCACGACCGGGATCTGCAGATAGTCGGCCAGCTCGGCCACCAAAGTGGCGGCCTTGGCGCGCATCACGCCGCCGCCAGCCCAAATCACGGGCCGCCGTGCCGAAACAAGCAGTTCCGCAGCCCGTCGGACTGCCAGCGGGTCGGGGTCATCAGAGCCAGCCGACCCGTCCACCGGTTGAACAAGGCTGACCTCCTCCCTTGCCGCGAACACCGAAGGGGGCACCTCGATTCCCACCGGGCGAGGCCGTCCCGATCGCAACTGCTCGAACGCCTTCTGCACGATCTCGGGAATCTCAGCCGGACTCTCGGCCCGGCCCACCCACTTCGTCAGCGGCCCCAGCCATGCCTCCTCGTCGAGTTCCAGCCCTTTTTTGCGGTGGTGATGGCCCCCCGTCACCACCAGAATCGGCGACGAGGTGGCGTACGCAGTGGCTACCCCCGACAACGCGTTGAATAGACCCGGCCCCTCCACCACCAGCGCCGCGGCAACCTCTCCGCTGGCACGTGCATAGCCGTCCGCCATGTAGCTGGCCGCCTGTTCGTGTCGCACCGCAATGTAGCGGACGCTAGGCGTCGTATACAGTGCGTCGATCGCCTCGTACTGTCCTGCACCTGGCACGCCGAACACGACACGCAAACCTTCCGCGGCCAGCGATCGGATCAGCGCCTCCCCTCCGTTCATTCTCGCCATAAATCAGTTTCCTGACTGTGTCGTTTCGAATTTACCGCGTTTCAAATGCTGGTTGCTGACCTTACATCAATTAGGACTTCAAGGCAGCGCAGGCACAATCTCGTTGGCCAGAGTCTCCATGGAGGCCAGCCACCTCTCCTTGTCGTCCCAGTCGTGCGCGATCATGAGCAACGTGCCCCA
>JAPPKT010000487.1 GCA_028819675.1 Caldilineaceae bacterium
ACCCATGCCGACGACAGCAACGCGTACCTTTTTCATGTAGTTTCCTGTTGTCCACGGTCCAGGGACAGGCTGAACGCAGTCCGTCCCTGCCTATGTATGTCCATCGCCGCCGTTCGGCGATTACCGTTCGACCGTCAGAGCGTAGTGCCCTTCAATGTAAGGGTAACGTTCGGCAACCCCTTCTGCCAATTCGATTCCCAGGCCGGGGTTGTCCGGTAGATGCAGATGGCCGCCGTTCATTGCCGGCGGCTTCGCGGCAATATCCCACTGCAGCGGCCCTTGAATCTGGCAAACCTCCAGAATCTCCAGGTTGGGTAAGGCGGCAACCGCGTGCGCGTGCGCCATCGCCATCAATCCATTATGCCAGGAGTGGGGATAGAGTTTGAGGCCGTGATGCGCCGCCAGCTCCGCGATGCGTACCAGTTCTGTCAGGCCGCAGACACCCGCGTCAGGCTGCACGATATCATAGGCCCGCTTTTCAATATACGGGCGAAACTGCTCCAGAGTCGTGAAGCTCTCGCCGCCGGTTACAGGCATTTCCACTGCCGCGGCGAGTGCGGCATAGCCGTCGATTTCGCTCCAGGGTATCGGCTCCTCCAGCCAGGCGAACTCCAATCGGTCCAGTTCCCTGGCAATGGGCAGCGCCTCCTCCAGCGTAAGCCGGCAGTTACCGTCCAGCGCCAGCTTCATTCGTCCCGCCACCGCCTGATGCAGCTCTCGCACCAAACCGAGAAAGCGGTCAACGGTCACGCCGTCCCACTCCCAGTCCGTGCCGATGCGGAACTTCATCACCGGGAATCCCTGTTCTACGTATCCCAGTGCCTCCTCGATCAACTGTTCGGGCCGGTCCCGCCAGTCATAGCGGCATCCGCTCGAGGCATACATCGGTACTGACGAGGCCGGGCTGTCGCTCAGCAACTCGCTGACCCGCTTGCCCGCCGCTTTCCCCCGCAGATCCCACAGGGCGCAGTCGATGCCGGCGACGGCCGCGTCATGAGCGCGGTCCCTGCCATTCGGATGCGGCGGCGTGGCCTTGTCTGTCGGGTCCTTGCCGATGAGAGTCGGCGCCAGCCAGTCGACCCATTCGGCGATACGCGGCGGCACCCCGTATGCGCTCGCCTCCCCGATGCCAACCAGTCCTTCATCGATATGAACCCGGACGACCGCACAATCAGCCTTTACCGTGCGATAGCTGGCAGTGATCCACTGCCGTTCCGGTTCGTGCATGCGCGAAAGACATACAGTGTCGAGATCTGTAATCTTCATTAAGTTCCCCTTTAACAGGGCTGCTTGTACGAAGGCTCGTTGACGTATCGAGCCGTCGCTATATCCAGTTCGATCCGCGTCGCCGGCGGGAGCTCGACCTGCAGGTAGACGTCGTTAACGTCCTCCTTTACGGTTGAATGCTCGACTTCAGGCGACTGATATGCTGGCGGCCGGCCCGGGTAACTGCTTGTCCTCTTCGTATAGCGGACTACCTCGAAACGGTGTTCGCCGAAGCTGCCCGCCTGCAATATCACCATACGCGACTCGTACGGGTTCAGGTTGACCAGTTCCACCACCGTGCGCTCCGCCTCCAGCCTCGTTACGAGCGCGGCCGTGTCAGGAGGCAGGCCCGGCCGCTTGAGGACTGCGTCGTAGTACCGCAGCCGGCAGTGGAGTAGCCCGCCGTTATAGATGATCTGGGGCGCGCCCAGCGTAAGCTGAACCAGCGCCTCTGTGATCACGGGGTTGAGCTGTTGCCAGTGGTGGATGTGCACCTGCGTCAGGTCCTCCACGTCTTCTCGGATCAACGCCAGTCGACGGCAGACCTGTCCGTAGGTTGAGGCCAGTATCTGCTCAGGATAGTCGGGGTTATCACCGGCAAGGAACCTTAGCCAGGGCTGTTCGTGGCCGTTGTCCTCCTTGTTGCGGAAACCCTGAACGCGGCGCCAGTCGTACTTCTCAACCCGTCGCAGCGCCTCGATCCGCCCCCAGTCGGCGGGATCCATCGTCATGTTCCACACAGCCGTGGGGTAGACCGGCGACATCGGCTGATAGTCGAACCAGCCTTCGTCGTTGTGCCGGTAGGGGACGACGAATATCCCATCCTCTTCGTCGTCCAACTGGTCCACCCAGTGGCTTCGCAGGCTCATTTCCCCAGCGCTGGGACTTCGCATCTCGCCCAAATCCCAGATGGCGTCGTACTGATCGTTGGCCAGCTGCAGGTATCCCTTGTCACCGGTGAGCAGAAAGGCGTTGCCGCCGCTGACGGTCGCGGCCATGCCAATATTGTAGTAACCGTGGGGCCAGCTCCAGCCGTAAAGACCGCCGTACCAGCGTCCATCCATGTACTCGCCGACCTCTCCCGACAGCCCGACGTTGTCCGGCAGCAGGCCGTCCGGTTTCCGCCGGTCAACCCGTCCGGACTGCTCTGCCGCGGGAGAGTTGCTCGCGGCCCGCTCCCGCCAGGCGTCAAAATACTCGACGATCCAGCGCCGGTACTTCTCATCGCCGGTGAGCAGGAAGGCATTCGCAATCAGACTCGTGACCATCAGATTCCCGGCTACGTCTCCCTTGCCCATGCGCTCCTGCATCGCCTCCCCCATGCGACGCGCCAGGGCCGTGTCCTTCAGATCGTCGTATTCATGGACGCCCTCGATGTCGGTGAATGGGAGGCCATACGTGCGCATGGACGCGCTCCAACCGTAGCTCGGCTCCGGGCCGTCCGTGAAGCCCCAGCGCGGCCCGCCGCTGCCGTTGTGCGGCGCCCTGATCAGCTTGCGTTCAGGATCGTAGTTGGGCGCATCGGGGTTCTCGTTCAGATACAGGCCGGCAAATCGTACTGCGCGCTGGCGATTGCGCTCATTTGTCGGGTCGGCCAGACAGAGAAAGTAGAAATAGATGTAGCTCTCGCTCTGGTGGAACTGATCATAGCCCCGTTCATACTCGTCCATCACCGGCCCGAGCTCTTCCAGCTGTCTCGTGATGGCGTCCCACTGGCGCTGCCCCTGCGTGAGCAGGTGATCGCCGCCCCCGAGCAGATAGTAGAGGGGCCAGTTGTAGGAGCTCTCGTAAAAATCATCGGCGCCGTCGCGTGAGTCGCTCCACTTGTCGGCCCATATCAGCGTCCCGTCGGGCCTTGTGTACTTCTCCAAGAAGGGTTCTACGGACCGGTCCATCAGATCAAAAAGCGCCCGCTCCATCACGGCCCAGGTGGGCGGTGCATCAAGAGGGACGCTGGCAGTGAGTGTAAGCACGAGGCTCACCTCTCTTGTGTGTGGAATTGTGTGTATTCGGTTGCCGCCGGCACGAACTGAACTGTCTACGGGTAAGCGTTCGCCGCTGCGCCAAGGCCCTGCGGGAGGCCGGCGCAGCGGCACAACGCTATCAGCGCATCTGCAATACCTTCAGCTGTGTTGCGCTTGCCTTTACCGTGGGTTCTTGGCCCGCCACTCCTGCAGCTGGCGGTTCACTTCATTGATGATGGTCTGGGCGCCGGCCTCATTCAGCTTCTCGATGGCCTCGGGCGCGCCATCCTCATATGCGACCCAACCGTACTGGATCGGTAACACAAACTCGTTATAGACGGCCGACGTCTGGGCAATCTCAGTCTTGATCGGTTCGCGGTCCACTACGAAGCCCAACGCTTCCGACGGGAAGGCCGTGTCGTTCATCTCTTTGGTTGCTTCCCAGGCCCCGACCTGCTTGGCGTCACGGTAGTAAGCGTTGAACTGATTGCCGAACATCCAGTCCGTGTTCGGATTGTATGTGCTGGTGTTGCCGTCCACACCATCTGGGAATCGCATGACCTGATTGGCCTCATCTTCCCAGACCCAATGCACGCCCTCAATGCCGCGCGAAAGCAGGTTATAGATATAGGCATTGGTGTTGAACTCCTCCAACACCTCCATTGCCTTACCCGGATTCTTGGAAGTGGAGCAAATGGCGTTCATCGTTGCCGTAGCACCGGCAGTGTCCAGAATCAGTGGGACTGTCAAGCTCTTGCTCAGGAACTCGAAGCCGTAGGCGTTCTGCGCCTCAACGTCGTTCCCCGGCTTTTCTACATGATAGCCCATAGCATACTGACCGGCACGGAAAGCGGATCGAGCCTCGTCATTGGGCAGCGGCTCAAGCGGCATATAGCCTTCATCCACCCAACGCTTGGTCGACTCGGCCGCCATCTGAAATTCAACTGTTTCTACCATATTGACGGCTGTCAGCGTCTCGTCATCAGCCTTCATGCCCAGAAAGCCAATACCGTCATCTAAGGGATCGAAGCCGTAGTACTGGGAGAGAAAAAGTCCCCGTCCCGGTGCAGCAACGATTACAGGCGTAATGCCCTCGCCGTCACGCACATCGGCCAACCAGGGCTCCATATCTTCCCACTTCGTCACGGAAGCCAGATCGAGGCCGTACTTCTCGGCCAAATCCTTGCGAGGATGGACGCCCCAGGGCTTGGGAAAGATCTGCTGATTGATGACGCCATAGATGACGCCATTTACGCGTGCCGCGTCCCAGGTCGTGGGTGGCATGCTCCCCCACAGGCCAGGCGCGTGATTGAGCAGCAGATCGTCCAGCGGCGCCAGGACGCCGTTGGCAACATTGTTGGCGTAACTGTTGATCCAAGCCGCGGTGAAAATGATATCGCACTCTTCTCCGGCAGACAGGCGCAACTGCATCTTGTCGTTAAACGCGCCGAAGTCGATTGGTTCCAGGGTCAGGTGTACGCCGATCTTCTCGTGGAGGACTTCATTCATCGCATCCTCCACCATCTGCAGGTCCGCCGGAATACCGCGGCTTCCGTAGGAGTAAGTAATATTAACCAGTCCTTCGGCTGGCGCAGGCGCGGCCTGTTGGCCTTCGTCTGCCGATGTAGCCGCCGGCGCGGGCGCCGGGCAGGCCGTAAGGACCAGTGAGGCGACCAGCAAAACGCTGAGCATAGCCAAAATACGGTGTCGTGTCATCTGTGTCTTCTCCTCTTGGGTGAACAGAGCGTTGAAATTCCTATGCTAGAAAGTGGGTATTGCCGGACGGCGAGAATTCCATTCCGTCGTCGTATGTCTCTAAAGTTAAATCCTCCGCATTCACAGTGGGAGCTTGGACTCCTCGAACGGCACTATCCTTTCAGCCCACCGATTGTAATCCCGCGGACGAAGTATTTCTGCAGCAGTAAGAACGTAAATAGCGCCGGTCCGAAAGCCAAAACGGCCATCGCCATGCGCGCCGATAGCGTCGGAATCGGCATTCCCGTCGTTTGCGGATTGGCCGCCATGATATTGATGTTGGCCATCAGCACGTAGAGCAGAAACTGGAGCGGATACATCGAGCTGTCGTCGATAAACAACAGCGCCAGAAACCAGTCGTTCCAGTAGCGCAGCACAAAAAAGAGTCCTATGGTTGCCAGCACTGGCTTGGAGAGCGGTACCACAATCTGGAAGAATATCCGCCACTCGCCGGCGCCGTCTATCCTGGCCGCGTCCAGCAATTCCGTCGGCAGTTGGGCAAATGAGGTCCGTATAATCAGTACATACCAGGCTGTGACCATATACGGCAATATCAGAACAAAAATATTGTCCTTCAAGCCCAGGTAACGGGTAACCAATATATAAAAGGGAACCATGCCGCCGTTAAACAGCAAAGTGAAAAACACGTAGAACGACAGCGGCCCGCGCAGCCGGAAATCTTTTCTCGCCAGCGGCCATGCAAGCAGAGAGCAGACCAGCAGCCCGGCTACAGTCCCGACCGTCGTTACGAAAGCCGTCACCCCGTACGCCCGCAATATCTGTCTTGGTTCCTGCAGTATGTATTCGTACGCGAAGGTCGTAAAACCGACCGGCAGAAGTTGGTAGCCCTCTTTCGCTAGTCGCAGTTCGTCAGAAAGCGATATGCTAACGACAAGTATGAGCGGAATCAGACAGGTCAAGCCGACCAGCGTCAGCACTGTGTGGACTGCGAACCGGCCCAAATACGCTTGTGCACGGTAGCGGTTGAGCGGTGTTGACTGGCGGGAGGTCGTTACGGACATGGAGGCGGCCTAATACAGTGCGTAGTCTTCGTTGACTCGTCGTACCACCCAGTTGGCCCCCACGACCAGCAGGAATCCGACAAACGACTGGTAAAAGCCGGCTGCCGCGGCCATGCTGATCTCACCCAGCTCGACCAGTGAACGGTATACAAATGTGTCGATGACGTCGGTCGTGGAATAGAGCAGCGGATTATCTCGGGGCAAAAAGAAGAACAGACCGAAGTCGGCATGAAAAATGCGGCCAATTGCCAGCAGCGTGAGAATGATGATCATCGGGTACAGCATCGGCAAGGTGATGAAACGGATCTGTTGCATCTTGCCCGCACCGTCGATTTTGGCCGCTTCGAACAACTCCGGGGAAATGCCGAGAATCCCAGCCAGGTAGATGATACTGCTGAAACCGATTCCATTCCACAAATTGGCGAGCACCAGGATGACCGGCCAGTATTCCGGTGACCGGTACCAGGCAATCCGATCCAGTTGGAGTGCATCTACCCACTGGTTGATCAGCCCGGTCTGGCCATTGAGGAATGCAAAGACGAAGTAGCTGACAATCACCCAGGAGATGAAGTAAGGGAAAAACAGCATCGTCTGATAGTACTTGCTCATGCGGCTGCGATAGGCCTCGTTCATCAGTATCGCAACCGTCAACGCACATACGGTAGTCGTGCTGATGAATAGGAGATTCATCAGCAGTGTATTGCGCGTGATTCGGAAGGCTGCATCCGTCCCGAATAGAAATTCGAAATTCCGGAATCCGACCCATTCGCTGCCCAGGATTCCCAGATTGAAGCGGTAGTCCTTGAAGGCGATGACAATGCCCAGCATGGGCAGGTAGGCGAAAATGAAGAGCAGGACGATTCCCGGAAGCGACATCGAGAGCAACGAAAGATTCGTTTTGAACTCCCGCTGGTTGCCGAAGAGCCGGTGCAAGAAGGATTCACTCAGTGACGCCGGTTGTTCAGACCCGTGCGGGCCTGGCGACGACGAGGCCTGTCTGTCCAACTGCTTCTCGGTGATCACTTGAGAATTTCCTGGTGACACAGGGGAATACAGTCTGTCCGGCCATCTTGAATGGCCGCAGCAAAAGCATATTCTATCTTGCTGCCTGAGCTGGTCAAAGGGCCCGCGTCCCCATTGCCTCAACACGCTTGGGACGCCTGACCGGAGGAACCGGTGATAGGCTACACGACGCCCAATTCTTTGTCAAATTTTTCACCACTCTCAGAAATAGGGCATCTAACATTGATACATTATAATGGTCCCGCGGTACCCCCTTGACGCAGTACATGACAATTGCATGTGAGGATCTTTAATGTCAGTTCTGACTGGCGAGTGCTCTGCTGTGCCAGAGTCACAAGCGAACCTGAAGCCACCGGTGGCGACGGTACGGCCCGTCACCCATCGCAATCACGGCGACGAACGAGTCGACCTATACTATTGGTTGCGGGAGCGCGACAACCCGGCCGTTCTGGCCTATCTCGAAGCCGAAAACAGATATACGGAAGCGATGCTGGCCCATACTGAGGCTCTGCAAGAAACACTCTACGACGAAATGAAGAGTCGTATCCAGGAGACCGATGAATCGGTGCCCGTTGCCCACGGCGGCTATTTCTACTACCACCGCGAAGAAGAGGGCAAGCAGTATCGAATCTACTGTCGCAAAAAGGGCAGTCTGAACGCCGACGAACAGGTGTTGATAGACCTGAACCTCGAGGCAGAAGGGCGCAACTACCTGCGCATGGGAAATTTCTCGGTCAGTCCCGACCATTCACTCCTGGCCTTTGCCCTCGATACCGACGGGTCGGAAACATACACGCTGCAGGTCAAGGATCTGGAAACCGGCGAACTGCTGCCGGACCGGATCGAAAACACGTACTACGGGCTCGAATGGGGCAACGACAATCGCACACTCTACTACACCACCCTCGACCCTGCCCTTCGGCCCTACAAACTGCACCGCCACCGCCTGGGTGACCCCACCTCCGATGACGAGGTCGTCTATCATGAGGAGGATGAGCGCTTCTTTCTGCGGCTCTATAAGGCCAAAAGCGAGCGCTACATCTTTTGCGCTCTTGGGAGCGCCGTAACCTCCGAAATATATGCCATCGACGCGGACAAGAGCGACGGGCAGCCCATTCTGGTACAGCCGCGCGTGCAGGATTTGGAGTACTTTGTCACCCACCATCGCAGTCGGGCAGGGGAAGAACGCTTCCTTATTCTTACAAACTGGGAGGCGGAGAATTTTCGCGTGATGGCGGCGCCGGTTGACGCGCCCGCCAAAGAAAACTGGCAGGAGCTGATTCCTCATTCCGCCGAGGTCATGTTGGACCATATTGAACCGTTTCAGGACTTCCTGGTTGTCTGGGAGCGGGAGAACGGCCTAACTCATATCCGGATTCAGGACCTGCAGACCGGGGCCTCTTTCAGAGGCGAAGAGTCTTCCTCCCACCGTGTCGAACAGTTGGAGCCCGTCTATACAGTCTCCCGCGGCCAGAATCCTGATTTCAACAGTCAGGTCCTGCGCTATCGCTACACTTCTCTTGTCTCCCCGCCGACAGTCTTCGACTACGAGATGGGAAATCGTAACCGTACGCTGCGCAAACAGGACGAAGTGAACGGCTATGATCCTGCGGCCTACAGGACCGAGCGCATCTGGGCGACTGCGTCCGACGGCGTCCAAGTACCGGTTTCGCTTGTCTACCCCGCTGAACTGAACAAGGATGGCCAGAACCCCTGCTTACTGATCGGCTATGGCTCCTATGGCATGAGCTATGACCCCTTTTTCAGCAGCAACCTTGTGAGTCTGCTGCAACGGGGCTTCGTAGTCGCCTACGCTCATATTCGCGGCGGCGGTGAGATGGGAAGACAGTGGAAAGAAGACGGCAAATATCTCAATAAGAAGAACACCTTCACCGATTTCATTGCCTGCGCGGAGGCAATCATCGATAGCGGCTACACATCTCCTAGGCGCATGGTGATCAGCGGGCGCAGTGCCGGCGGCCTGCTGATGGGCGCGGTAACCAACGAACGGCCGGATCTGTTCGCAGGCGTCGTCGCCGGTGTTCCTTTTGTCGACGTCGTTAACACAATGCTCGACGCCAGCATCCCACTAACGGTCATCGAATGGGAGGAATGGGGCAACCCGGCCGATCCGGAGTACTACCACTACATGAAGAGCTATTCACCCTATGACAACGTCGAGGCCAAGGACTACCCGGCCATTCTGGCCACCGCGGGCCTCAACGATCCGAGAGTGCAATATTGGGAGCCAGCCAAGTGGGTGGCCAAACTGCGGGCGTGCAAGACCGACGATAACCCGCTACTACTCAAAACCGAGATGGGGGCCGGTCATTTCAGCAAGTCCGGTCGCTACGACTACCTGGAGGAGGTTGCCTTGGAGTATGCGTTCATTTTGGACACCACTGATTCTGTCCCTTTCAATGACGGGAGCGGTGGACGATGATTAGGTTGATCGATAGAGAGTTCGTGCGAATACGATCCTATGCATTTCCTTCGACTTCCCTGCCGCGACTGTCGAAGTCGCTGCCGCCGAATCTGCGGCGAGAAATGACGAGTCTGGAAGTGGATGGGGATGATCTGGTGACCCTTCGCTACCATCTGCGAAGCCGGGTCGCCTGCATCCAGACACGCGACGGAGTTGTTTCCTGGCAAGTCAGTGAGCCCTGTAAACTGCAGATCAGTTACCGCAAGAGTATTGCGCAGTCTCACCGGGACACTGAGCCCGCCGAACAGGTGGCCAGGATCTCAACCTGGGACTCCCTTTCCCCTGCAAGAACTGATCCAAGAGAGTCGACGGGCTCCCTGATTGGAGAAGAACAAGAGGAGCACAGTCTGGGCCATAGTATCATCGCTCAACCTGTTCTCGATGAGGAACACGAATCGTCTCTAGGCGTTCACAACGGTGAACTCGCCCACCTGCACTTCGAAAATGGAAGAAATGGCTCAATTGCGGGAATCCACCCCCGTGAGAATGAGGGAAACGGCGCGGGAGACCAGGTACGGCGCGGATATGTCCGTCTCGAACTGCTGGAAGGTGAGTCCAAGACGACGCATACCATCTTGAGTTGCGATTCCTACACTCTCGCCAGCCTCGGACGTTTCTGTCTGCTGGCAGAAACACTGGCAAGATGGATGAAGGCGACAACGGGCGTGGTCGATAGCTAGATAGAACAGCGGATTTCGTACTACCAACCCATATCCACTGCAGTTTGAGGACTAAAATGACTCGGATTGCCATGTGGTGTGCGCCGCGCACCATTTCAACGGCACTCATGCGTGCCTGGGAAAATCGCCCGGACACGATCGTGATTGACGAGCCGTTTTATGCTCATTACCTGCACGTCACCGGCATCGACCATCCAGCGAGTGAAGAAATCATCGCCAGTTATGAGACCGACTGGCGCCTCGTTGCTCGCACGCTAACCGAAGACCATCTGCCCGAAGGCGCGACGATCTGGTACCAGAAGCATATGGCCCATCACATGTTGGACCATATCGAGCTGGACTGGCTGGACAAGCTGACCAACTGCTTTCTGATCCGGTCGCCGGTTGAGGTCATCACCTCTTATATCAAGGTGCGGGCCCAGCCCACGCTCTTGGATCTCGGTTTCCCGCAACTGCTGCGGCTGTTTGAGGCCGTCCGCCGCAACTCAGGCTCGATTCCTCCGGTCATAGACAGTCAGGACGTGTTGGAGGACCCCAGCGGCACTCTCAAGCTGTTATGTAAAGCAGTGTCAGTGCCCTTCTCCGAGCGGATGCTCTCCTGGCCGCCGGGCCGCCGCGGCAGCGACGGCGTCTGGGCGCCCTATTGGTACGCAGCCGTGGAAAGATCAACCGGCTTCGCTCCCTACCGTCCCAAGAACGAAGCCGTACCCCCGCAACTACAGGACCTTCTCGCCGAGGCACAGGAAGCCTACCAGGAACTTTACCGTTTCCGCCTTACGACGAGGGATCGCAGTCAGTGAACAGTGGCGGGGTTGGACGCGCAGTCCGTTGACCTTTGGAGTACTGAAAAATGCTGCAGAGATTCTACGAAGCCAATCGCCATCTTCTGGTCAACATCAACGGGCAACTCGTTCACAGGGACGAGGCCGGAGTCAGCCCTTTCGACTCCTCCGTGCAAAATGGCGACGCCGTCTGGGAGGGCCTGCGACTCTACGACGGGCGTATCTTCAAACTGGAGGAGCATCTGGACCGGCTCCAGGACGGCGCAAAGGCCCTTGCCTACGAAGGCGTTCCTTCGAATGAGGAGATCGTGGATCAGGTGCGGCGAACGCTTAAAGCCAATGAAATGCAGGACAACGTCCACGTTCGCCTTACACTTACGCGCGGCGTCAAGTACACAAGCGGTATGGATCCCCGCATCAATACGAGCGGCACAACGCTGATCGTCCTGGCCGAACACAAACCGCCGGTCTACGACCGCGGCGGCATCCGCCTGATCACCTCCGGCATCCGTCGCATTCCCCCGGACTGTCTGGACCAGAACATCCACTCCTGCAATATGCTCAACTCAATACTGGCCAAGATCCAGGCCAACACCGCCGGCGTCGACGATGCGGTGATGCTGGATACGAACGGTTTTGTCGCCGAAACCAATGCCACCCATCTCTTCCTGGTCAAACGCGGTATCGTTGCGACCTCCCACACCCACTCCTGCCCCGAAGGAATCACCCGCGCCACTGTGCTGGACCTGTGCCGGACACATCGAATTCTCGCAGAAGTGCGCGATATCTCCCTGCCCGAGCTATATCGGGCCGATGAGCTGTTCTGTACCGGCACGATGGGCGAATTAACACCTGTGACCGAGTTGGACGGACGCACAATTGGGGCAGGAGACGGCGGGCCAGTCACCAAACGACTGAGTCAATTATACGCCGAACTGACCCGTAGCTCAGGTTATCCCATTCTAGTCGACTGAAATACAAGCAGTGTCACGCCAGGCTGGCCCGACTTGCTCAGATTCCGAGAGGCCAAGGTCAGGCAATGCGCGAAGGCTGTGGCCGCGCTCATCGCGACTTCAGTGACGGTATCTGAAACTCCGCGCAAGAACCGTGCTCGTCTCCTGGGAGCTACTCTGCTGGCAGTCCGCCGGAGGAACCCTGTGCTGTGTCAGGCCAGGCCTCCAACTCCTCGAAGGCAACACGGCACGATTTCCTTGCCCCTTTTGACTGCTCTCACAGTAGAAATGTATACTCTGAAAGGCAGTACAACGGTGAATGCCCGTTTGGGCCGTTAAGCTACCTGACAAACCTTCCTCGCCGAGCCAACCAAATTCCCCATGCAGAAGACCTTAGACTCAAAGGCGCCTGGAGCCATCACCACAGGAGGCTGGCTTCAGACTCTGGCGGTTATTTCATACATAGCTATACTAACGGCGCTCTTGATTGGCCCCCTCTGGCATCCGCAAGGAATCCCAGGGGGCAACTCCGACCTGAGAATCCACATTCTGCGCGCGGCTGCTGTAGAGCAATCCTTTGAACAAGGCGTGATATGGCCGCGTTGGGTCCCTGATGTTTACCGTGGTCTGGGCGCCCCAGTCTTCCACCACTACAGTCCAGGTCTGTATTGGCTTATCGCAGCAGTTCACTGGACAGGTATCCGTCTGGACACTGCCTTTCGGATAGTGATCGCCTGCGCGTTTTTTCTTTCAGGAGTGGGGGTATACGGCTGGCTCAAAAGGATATTCAGCCAGCCTGCAGCCCTGGCAGGCGCCGCCCTATTCCTTGCTCAACCCCATTTCATCTTTGCAGAGTACTACTACCTGGGTGATTACCCACAGATGTTGGCCCTCCTGCTGCTGCCGGTCTGTCTGTGGGCAGTAACGGCTCTTCACTTCCGGCCGACTCCATGGTACTGGCTGTCTGCTGTGGTCGCACTTTCGGCCTTGGTGCTCAGCCACAACTTGACCGCGATCATGGGAGCGGTCATTCTGTTGCTCAACTGGCTCCTTCTGGCCCTGGTCTACCGTAGCGTTGGCGGGTTGCTGCGTTGCGCTCTGGCCGCCCTTGTTGCGGCTTCAGTTACGGCCGCCTTCTGGATGCCTGCCCTCGTCGACCTACCCTTTGTGCAGTTCGAGAACGCGCTCAACGTCAGGATCAACTACAAGGCAGGCTTCTATAGTTTGCTTGAGCTTACATCTTTCCAGCCGGCCTTTCTGGACAGCAGCGCGGGGAATCCCTTGATGCCTCCTGCCTTCACTTTTGGCGTAATCCAGTGGCTGGCCCTGGGATTGTGTCTGATCAGTTCAGTTTTTGCGAGGTCTCGCGAACGAAGGCTTTGGGGCCTCGCCGGCTGCCTCTTGGCACTGTTCTTTTTGGCTCTTACGATGCCCATTTCTGAGCCAGTCTGGGATTCCCTGCCATGGCTGCACTTTCTCCAGTTTCGTTTTCGGCTGCTGCCGTTCGCAACAATAGGCTCCCTTTCTGCAGCCGCGCTGGCGGTGGACGTCTGGCCAGGTAGGCATCGATGGATTCCAGCATTCCTCCTGCTCTTTGGCTCCATCTTGCCCGCGTTTCCTTATCTTTTTCCGAATCTGGCCTCGTTCACTTCCTTCTGGTCGGTTGAAGGCATTCCTGGCAAGAGCGAAATTTCAGGTCAGGAGCAAACTCTCGATTGGGACTACATTGTTGGCACCGGTGAATTCCTGGTTCGTGGTGCCGATATGGACTTGGCCAAAGGAGTGAAGGAGGAACCTGAGGCAACACCACTTTACTGGCACTCCCCTCACCAAGCCGTAGCAGACTTGCCCTCCCAGTCAGGTCCATCTCTGCTCCGGCTACATTTCCATCCTGGCTGGGCAGCAGGACAGGGGGCAGAGCTTGAAAAAGGAACGTCAGGCTGGACCCAGGTTGCAAAGAGACCTGAAAGCGGAGAGCAACTTGAAATCCATTGGGCTGGCACTACATCGCAGCGCTGGGGACAGCGCATCAGCCTTTTCGGGATCTTCATAACCGCTGCGGGTTTTGCAATGCTAGCCCGTAAGCGTCAACCCTTCGTCGCAGTTCAAGGGAGAGAGGCACCAAATGTCGAGAGGCGGGGTTCTCCGACAGTAGTGGTCCCTATGACAGTCACCGTTTTTCTGGTGCTCCTGGCTCGCTACGCAGTAGACCAGTATTCAGAAGGACCTTACATCTGGCATTCCCCTCCCGGCCACGTGCCCTTCTCCATCCAGGGGGAGCCAACAAATATTGGAGACACTTCCACGGGTCAAATGACTCTGCTTGGCTGGAAGCTGCTAAGCAGTCCCACCCCCAAACCTGGTGAATCGATCATCATCCGTCTGTTCTGGCGGGCGAATCAGAAAATTGACGAAGATTTGCACACTTTGCTCCACCTGTATTCGCCTTCTCTGAAACACTCTTGGGCCGCCGACGCTCAGGGTACCATTCGTATTCCAACTAAGATCTGGGACCCTGATAAGTACTACATCGAAACGATGTTTCTTCCGATTCCTCTGGATGTCCCACCGTTGACACTTTCGCTGGCAGCGGGATTGTCCTCCTCTACCCATGGAAGACTGGACGTAACGGGGTCGGATAGCGGCCTCATGCCCCTGCGCGACATTGAAGTCGCTCCTGTCCGGCCAGGAATGTTTCAGCAGGTGCGGCCCGAGATTGAATCGCCGGCCGAAACTGAAGACGGCATGCGCTTGCAAGGATACGACCTGGCTTCTCAAAGTGAAGATCTCGCGCTCCGCCTCTTCTGGGAAACTGGAGACGGAGTCTCGAACGACTGGATAACCTTTATACACATGCTGGACAGCCATGGCGACCTGATCGCTCAATTCGATGGCCCTCCTTTGGGCGGACTGCTGCCCACCAGCCAGTGGCACAGCGATGCGCTCTATATCGACCGGCGAGAAATCACGTTGCCTGGCAATCTTGCACAAGGAGACTATCATCTTCGCGTTGGACTCTATGATTTTGCCACAGGAGAACGATTGCCTCTCCGACCGCATGATGCCGAGGACAATCAGTTCGAAGACGGGCAGCTATTGGTAAGGCTGGAACTTCAACTATCAGAGGAGATGCAGGACTCCTGCTATATCTGTTCAGGCGACCAGTAGATCAACTACGGACCAGTTGCGTCCATTTCGGGCGCGGTTTCGGATGGAGACGGATGAATCGGCGAAGGTCAGATGCCGGGGTGGAACAGCAGATGTGCTGCGCCCAATCGCCTTCTCGCGCTGACTCGCATCCGGAACAGAAAGCGGCGGGCAAGTCCGTCAACGCCTTAAGCAACTGTGCGCCGACCTGACCTTTAGCACAGGCTTCCCCATTCTGGTTGGCTGCTTCGACTATCAGGTTAGACAAGGTGGATTAAACGGGCTGCAAGAGGTGGTTGACGATTGGTTAAGAACCGAGTACCCGTCTCGCGTGCGCGGCGAACAGTATATTCGCTAATCGCAGGAGAACTTCCGCTGCCCCCTGATCACTCTTCGCTTCCGGTAAGAAGCTCTACGGTGTGATAAATGCGCAAGTGCTTCCCAAGCCGCCGCAGGTGGTTGTCGATCTGGGTCATGCAGCCGATGTTGCCGGTGACCACGGCCTGCGCGCCGGTTCCGAGAATGGCTTCGGCCTTGCGCTGGCCCAGCTGGGCGGCAATCTCCGGCTGTTCGATATTATAGCTCCCCGCCGACCCACAGCAGATCTCCCCCTCGGGAATCGGAACAAGAGTAAGATTCTGTATCGCCCCCAGCAGACGGCGCGGCGCGTCCGTCACGCCCTGCGCGTGCGCAAGATGGCAGGCGTCGTGATACGCGACCGTCATCGGCGCAGGCAATGCAGGCGGCGGCTCGATGCCGAGTGCGTCCAGGAAGACCGTCAAATCCTGCACCTTGTCGGCGAACTCTCGCGCCGCCTGCTCTTCTGCCTCGCCTGCAAACAGCAAAGGGTACTCGTGCATGCCGGAACCACAACCAGCCGCGTTGGTCACCACTGCATCGAGGTCGTCCAGGTTGAACGCGTCGAAGTTGCGTCGGGCCAGCGCCCGCGCCTGGTCTGCCGCGCCGGTATGCATCGAAAGTGCGCCGCAACAAACTTGGCGCGGCGGGATGACCACTTCTACACCATTGCTGGTCAAAACCTCGACGGTGGCGCTGTTGATCCCAGGGGCTAGCACTTGTTGGGCGCAGCCGCTCAGCAGCGCAACTCGCGCCCGCTGCTCCCCCCGAGCCGGCGCCAGTCGCGGCAGAGCGACGCGCGGCGGCAACCGTTCGGGCAGCAGATCAAGCATCGTTTGCAGCGCCGCGGGCAGGAACGGTTTGAGAAATTTCGTATAGCGTCCCAACATTGCTGCGGCGCGGAATCGTCCGGGGTAGGGGAGCGTCTGGTTGGTCAGCGTGCGAGACAATTCCTCCATTGCGGAACGGCTACGCCTTTTTTCCGTCATCTCCCGAAAAGGTGTGAGCAGTTCCCCGTACTCGACCCCAGAAGGGCACGCCGTGACGCAGGCCAGGCAGCCCAGGCATCGGTCTACGTGCGGCAGCACCTCCTCCTGGGACAGCTCACCTTCCAGCGCGCCCTTCATCAGAATGATGCGCCCGCGCGGCGAGTCCATCTCCTCCCCCAACGCCAGGTATGTCGGGCAGGCCGGCAGACAGAAGCCGCAATGGACGCAGTTGGCGACGGCTTCCGCCATTGACGGGGCTTGGGGACCGAGAGAGTCTACCGGTATCGAGTGGCGCATGGGATTGCAGTCTCTGGCGTTAAGTCGTTAACAGAACCTTGCCCTTGGTCTGGCGCGCTTCCAGGTATGTATGTGCGCCCTCGGCATCGTCGAGAGGGAATGTGCGGTCGATGCGGATCTCCAGCTTACCCTCCGCGATCCAGCTGAAAATGTCATTGGCGCGGCCCTCCAACTCCGATCGCGTGAGCATATGGGAGGCCAGCGTCGGTCGCGTCAGGAAGAGCGAGCCCTTCTGGTTGAGTATCTGCGGGTCGATTGAGGGAACAACGCCGCTCGCCTGGCCGAACAGTACCATATAGCCGCGCGGCTTCAGGCAGTCCAGGCTCTTGTCGAAAGTAGCGATGCCGACCGAATCGTACACGACCTCGACACCTTCGCCGCCGGTCAGATCGCGCACCGCTTCCGCAAAGTCTACTTCTGTGTAGCGGATCGTAGCATCTGCACCGGCCGCCTTGGCGATGCGCGCCTTCTCCTCGGTGGAAACCGTTCCGAGCACACGCGCGCCGCGCAGTTTGGCGATCTGTACCAGCAGAGCCCCTGTGCCGCCGGCCGCGGCATGCACCAGGCAGGTATCGCCCGGCTTGAGCGGATAGGTGCTGCACGCGAGGTAGTGGGCGGTCAGCCCCTGGATCATCGCCGCCGCCCCGTGCTGGGCATCTACGCCATCCGGACGGTGGACCAGATTTTTCGAGGGAACGATGGCGTACTCGGCATAGGATCCAGTCGACATCCCGTAAGCCACGGCATCGCCGACCGTTGCTTCGGTTACGCCCTCGCCCACGGCATCGACAACCCCCGCGCCTTCGACTCCGGGGGTGAAGGGCAGCGGCAACGGATACCAACCACGCCGGTGATAGGTGTCGATAAAGTTGACGCCTGCCACCTCGATCTTTACGCGCGCTTCCCCCGCACCCGGCTCAGGTGTCGGCACGTCAACGCTCTGCAACACATTGGGGTCGCCGACCTCTTGCACTCGAATCGCCCTCATCTGATTTCTCCTCTATTTGTTGCCTTGGTTGTTTGCTGCCATTACCACGGTTCAAACTTCCCCTCCGGGTCCAGAGCCGCCGCAATCCGTCGCAGAAACGCGTTTTGCAGCGGTCTACCCAGCAATGGGCCTTTATGGTCTCTGGCGTCGCCTTCGTCGCGGTTTGCCCCTTCACGTCGCGCGCGGCCGATCAGCTGTATACCTTGCAGGCCCAGTTCCTGCAAGAGGCCGTGGAGGTCTCGGGATGAATCCTGCTCAACACCTGCTTGTGCCGTTACGTCTGGCCAGCCCAACCAGAGCAGATTTCCGCCGACGCTATAGCGCCGCGTCGCGGTATGGGAGCCCCTAAGCGCTTCCTCCACCGCCGGGATCCGTTGCGGCGTCAATGGGATCCGAACCAGCCCCATTCCTTCCGTAAGCCATCTCATGGAACGCACCGTTTGCCAGAGGCCCTCTTCTTCTTCCTGGTCCTGGTACAAGGAGAGACTGCGCATTTGCCCCGTGCCTGCGGACACAACCGTCCGCAACGCCTGCGCCCGCTCCTGCAGAACGGTCAGCAGTCCGCCAATGCGCACCCAGAGGGTCCAACCCTGCCCCTCCGGCGCAAAGTCTACCGCGTGCAGGTCGATGGCGCTGCGCGTCACCGCATCGAGAGCGCCTAGCAGATCGGAAAGCCCGTCAAATTCCGCTGCCACGGTCGCGTACGCCGAGGGCTGGGGGAAGACTTTGAAGGTCAGTTCGGTCAATATGCCCAATCGTCCCAGACTGCCGACAAACAGTTTGGGGAAGTCGAACCCAGCCGCGTTCTTCACCACCGCGCCCCCGCCCCGCACCTCCTGACCCTTCCCGTCGACAAAGCGAATGCCGATCAGAAAGTCACGAATGCCGCCGTAGCGGTAGCGTCCCGGCCCGCTCAGGCCGGCGGCGACCGTTCCCCCCAGCGTTGCTCCGCGTTCGGCCAGTGGCGGATCGAAGGGTAGATACTGGCCCTTCTCCGCCAGCAGCGCCGTCATCTCTGCTAAGGGTGTACCGGCGCGGGCGGTAAAGGTATACTCTTCGGGCTGATAGTCGATGACCCCTTTCAGCGCGGACAGGTCAAGACATTCCGCGTCCACTTGGCAGTCTCGCTGCGACAGAGCTGGTTTGGAGCCGCCTCCTCGGACGCGCACGCTCTTCGCCCCCTGTACTGCCTCCTGGATTTCAGAAACGCTGTTCATGGTTCAAGCACTTTGCCGGCCAAACTCCCGTTCCGTCTGCAGGGAACTAAAACATGCTTCCTGCCCGGAGGAATCCAGTGTAACTGTGCGCCACGGCGCCACAGTGAACTGAGGCCGCAGGCCGTTTACTCTTGCTACCTATTCCCCGATAATCAGGTACAGAGCGCCATCCTGATAGCCGGTTACGTACAAATTGCCCTCTTCGTCCTCGCCCACGCCGCTGACAGGGACTTTGGCGTTTACGGGCAGTGTACTCAGCCAACCATCATAGATGCTTCCATTTGAATCGGCTTTCGACCGTTTCAACCCCCAGACCCTGCCACTGCAGAAGTCGCCGTAGAAGAATACGCCGTCCAATGCAGGATAGTCATTGCCGCGATAAACAGCGCCCCCCACGATCGCACAGGAGTACACGTGATCGTACTCGACAACAGGCGAAATCAAGCCCTGCGCGCTGCACGACACCGACTCGAAACACCTGCTCCCTTCTTTGATGTTCCAGCCGTAGTTTTCACCACCGCGGCTTGCTGCAGGCTGAAAGTTCACCTCTTCGTGCTTTATGTGGCCCGCATCCGGAATGTACAGATCGCCGGTCAACTTGTCAAAGGCAAAGCCCCATGGATTGCGCAGCCCCAGAGCCCAAATTTCGCCGCGGTGACCGTCGACCTCTGCAAATGGGTTGTCCGGCGGGATGCCGTACGGCCTGACGTCCGATTCTACGTCAATGCGCAAGATCTTGCCCAGCAGCGTGCCCGGATCCTGCGCACGATTCTCAACATCCTTAAGCGTAGGGTGGCCGCCGTCACCGCTGCCAATGTAAAGGAACCCGTCAGGACCGAAAACAATGCGGCCGCCATTGTGGACCTGGTCCGGCTGGGCGATCAGGAGCACAACCTCCTCGCTCTCAGGGTCGGCACGGTCAGGATTGGCAGTCGTCCTGAAGCGGCTGATGACCGTGTCCCCGGCTCTGTCCGTATAACTTGCATAAAAGTAATCTTTGTCGACATAGCCCGGCGGAAATGCCACGTTGAGCAAGCCCCGCTCTCCACAGCATCGAACCCGACTTGAAATGTCGAGGAAAGGTGTCTCTTCGACTACGCCGTCCTTGACGACACGAATCTGACCCTCCTGCTCGACGACGAACAGGCGCCCAGACCCATCGCCGGCATGCGTGACCTGCACAGGAAGCGCAAGACCTTCGGCAGTCTTGATCAAATCGAACTTCGGCAGCTCTGTATCTCCCACCGGGTCATCGGATCGTGAACCAAAAACCCTTATCTCTCGCCACGCCACCCAACTCGGACTGTCAAGCGTCAGTATCTGCACCTCGCTGAGGCTGCGCGGCGGAACGATGGGGACCTCCAGCGTCTGTCCGTCTTCCGTGTGCTGGCTGTCGAACCGCCAATACATCGTCCGCGTGCTGGAACCGTTCCCCAGCCAGATCTCGTGCGTCGTCGGGCCAGCAGGCGACTGTGCCATCTCCAGTTCCAGCTTGTCGACAACGTATAGTTCGTCGAAGGAGACCGAATACCACTGCGGCGCAGGAAGACCTGCAGTCCAAAAAGTATCCGGCTCCCCGTCAATCGCCTGGCCGGCCAGCTCCTCCCCTGCCGAGGCGAACGCAGATCCAACCGGTGCTACATTCTCCTCCACCGGCGTCGACGGTTCAGCTGCAGTTCGCTCGGTCCCGCCGGCCTCGATCTCTCCACTTGCCTCTCCCACCGGTTCGGCAGCCGGCGACCCAAAAACCCTTACCTCTCGCCACCCGACCCAACTGGGACTATCGAGAGTAACTACTAACACTTCATTTAACCTGCGCGGAGGCTCAACGGCAATCTCAACTGTCTGGCCATCCTCCGTATGTATGTCAAACAGCCTCTCCTGGAGGACGCGTGTGTCAGAACCGCTCCCTAGCCAGACTTCATGCGTGGTTGGGCCGGCGGGCAGTTGCGTCACGACCAGCTCGATTCTGTCAACCAGGTAGAAGCTATCGAATGCTATCGAAAACCACTGCGGCGCCAACTGCTGCGAATTCCAGATCGATTCCAGATCCCCGTCGATCGCCAACTGCGCAAACTGGCTTCTTTCAAAGGCGTCCGCAGTTCCCAGCATGGCAACGTTTTCGCTGGCCGGAGTCGGCGCAACATTCGGCTCGGGTTGCGGTTCAACAGTAGATTCGACGCCTGGTTGAAGAAGCTCTTCACTCGGATTGCAAGCGCCGATAAAGGAAAGGACGAGCAGGGCAGTGGCAAAGAGTACAGTTCTTCTCACCTCTCACCTACCCCGAAAGTCTGTGTTTCTGTCAAAGCATATTTCTCGCGGACCTGGTCTTCCCTTACTCCCTGAAGATGACGCCCGCCTTCTCCAGCGGATGGGGCCCAACGTGCGTCAACGACTCGGCCTCGCCCGCCGGCAGCATCTTGCCGCGATTGGCCAGAGACTTGCTGTCAACGCTGCGGCGCACATCCTCCATCGCCTGCATCTCCAGCGGACCATACATTCTGGGAAGGAAGGCGCGCTTTTCCATGCCGACTCCGTGCTCGCCCGTGATGGAGCCCCCTAGGTCGACGCACAACTCGAGGATTTCTCCGGCAAGTTCCTCCGCCCGTTCCAGTGCGCCCTCCTCGCGGCCGTCGAACAGGATCAGCGGGTGCAGGTTGCCGTCACCGGCGTGGAATACGTTGGCCACGTCGATGCCGTAGCTGGTGCTGAGCCGGTCGATCTCCGCCAGCGCGTCACCCAACCGGCTGCGGGGTACGACCCCATCCTGCACGATATAGTCTGGGGCCAGTCGACCCACCGCCGAGAAAGCGGCTTTGCGCCCCTTCCAGATGCGGGCGCGTTCGTCAGCGGTCTGCGCCATGCGTACCTCCAAAGGCGCGGTCTCTTCGATCAGCTGCATCAATTGGGCGAATTCGGCCTCCACCGCGCTCTCTTCTCCCTCCAACTCGACAATCAGCAGCGCCGGCGCCGTCGGATAGCCCGCCTTGGCGCCTACCTCCGCCGCCTTGATCGCCAGCGCGTCCATGATCTCGATCGCGCCCGGCAGCAGTCCGGAGGCAACCACCGCAGTCACCGCATCCCCCGCCGCATGTAACGAATCGTATGCCGCCAGCACGGTGCGATAGGTCTGCGGGATCGGTAGTAATCGCAATGTTATCTCCAGCGCGACGCCGAACAGCCCTTCACTACCCACAAAGAAGCCCGGCAGATCGGGGCCTATGCCTTCCAGGCTTTCGCCGCCCAGCTCGACGACCTCGCCGTCAGGCAGCGCAACCGTCATCCCCAAAACATGGTTGCTGGTCATTCCGTACTTCAGGCAGTGCGCACCCCCGGAGTTGAATGCTACATTGCCGCCGATTGTGCAGATCGACTGGCTGGAAGGATCGGGCGCATAGTAGAGACCGTAAGGCTTTGCCGCCTCGGAGACCTTGAGATTGATCACGCCTGGCTCTACCACGGCGATGCGGTCCGCCGCGTCCAGCCGCAGGATTCGGTCGAGGCGATTCAGGGCGATGACGATGCCATCGGCGATAGGCAGCGAGCCGCCCGATAGACTGGTGCCGCTCCCCCGCGCTACGAACGGTACGCTGTACCCGTGGCAGAGACGGATCGTTTCGATTACCTCCTCGCGATTTTGAGGAATAACCACCGCCGCCGCTCTCTGCTGAAATGCCGTCAGCGCGTCCGATTCGTACGCCATCAGCTGGGCCGGACGGGTCAGGAGGCGGTCGGCATCATACAAACGCGACAGCGTCTCGATCAGTGGATGTACGTTCATCTGCCCGTCTCCCTAACGCGATTCCGCACCTGCACAATCTCTGCCATGATCGCCAGCGCGATCTCTCCAGGGCTGCGACCTCCAAGGTCAAGCCCTATCGGCGCGTGAATGCGGCTAATCTGCTCGTGGCTCACGCCCGCCTCGCGCAAGGCTGCAACTCGTTTCGCATGCGTGCGTTTTGAGCCGAGCGCGCCAATGTAACCGACGGGGTGGTCCAGGGCGTAAATCAGGGCCGGCGTGTCCAGTTTCTCATCATGCGTGAGCGTAACGACGTACGTTGACTCGTTTAGCTCCATCTCCCGCAGAGCGTCTTCAGGCCAGCTCCTGATTAACTCGTCCGCATGGTCGAATCGGTCCTGTGTAGCGAATATGGGTCGGGCGTCGACAACCACAGTACTGAGACCAAGTTCGCGGGCAAAGGAGACAAGCGGAATCGCGATATGGACCGCCCCCACGATGACCAGCCTCTCCTGCGGAACATGCACGTCGATCAGCAGTTCCAACTCCCGCTCTTCTACCTTCAGCGAAACACGTGTCGTACGGCGTGCCTCCATGGCTTCCGCCGCCCGAGCGATGGTGGCCTTCTCCAGTGCCGTGTCCCCCAACGATCCAATTGCCGCCAGGGAGTGACCGTCCCCGCCTGCCCGGCGCTCACGATGTACCAGCAGTTTACGCCCGATTTCGTCTCCGCTCAGTACGGTTACGACCGCGCACAATTCATCCTGCCGGATTGCCCGTGCCGCCGCATCGAAGAGTTCAGCCACCCATCCCTTCTCCAAGCTACCAATTCAAAGGCTCTATGAAGACTTCAATCGTGCCCCCGCAAGCAAGGCCCACCTCCCAGGCCGTCTCGTCGGCGATGCCGAAGGAGACAAGACGCGGCTTGCCCGTCTCCAATACCTCCAGCGCCTCCTGTACAGTGGCGCTTTCGACACAACCACCGCTGACGGACCCCACCATCGCGCCGTCCTCGGACACTGCAAGCTTCGCGCCCAAAGGACGCGGCGCCGAACCATACACCTGCACGACCGTTGCCAGGGCGACCTGTTTACCTGCCAGCTGCCAGTTGTCGATATCGGCCAGGATCTCTTTCATAATAGGAGCTACTTTTCCCTGTGTATACAAGAATTGTTCGGCGCGACATGCCTCTATGAGGACAATGCAGACTCCATCACGCCTGTGCGTCCGCCATCACCTGCGCCAGCTGCTCCAGGCTGATCAGATTGTGTACCGGCAGGAACTCGTCGGTATGCGGCAGCGCCGCCTGGATGCCCCGCGTCAGCGGTTCGTAGCTTGGTGAACCCAGCAATGGGTTTAGCCAGATCAGCCGGTGACAGCTGCGTTGCAGCCGCCCCATCTCCTGTCCCAGCATCTCCGGATCGCCCCGGTCCCAGCCGTCGCTGATTACCAGGACGATTGCCCCCTGCCCGCAGACGCGCCGCGCCCAGTCAAAATTGAACGCGCGGATCGCTTCACCAATGCGCGTACCTCCGGCCCAGTCATGCACCGCGTGTGCGGTCTGGTCCAGAGCCAGGTCGATGTCTCGCCGCCTCAGATGGCGCGTGATCCGGGTCAACCGTGTGCTGAAAACAAACGCCTCTACCCTGTCCAGCGCGTGGGTAATCGAGTACAGGAACTGCAGCAGCACGCGGCTATAGCGATCCATCGAGCCGCTGATGTCGGCCAGTGCCACAATCGGGCGGCGCCGGGTTTTGCGCTGGCGCCGGGCAATAACGAGCGGCTCCCCGCCGTAGCGCACATTCTGGCGCAGCGACCGCCGCAGATCAACCTGGTCGCCGTGCGTTGCGGGTACCCGGCGCCGGGTGCGTCTTTCTGCCGGTGTCCACTGCAACTCCTGCATAAACTGCTTCACCTGTTGCAACTCAAACTCGGTCATCGTCGCGAAATCTCTGCTGCGCAGGGCCTCGACGCTGCTGTAGGTATAGATCTTTTCGACAAGGGGCTCTTGGTCGACCCGTTGGTGTTCGTCTTTCTTCTCGCGGTCGGCCCGGATCAGGCGGTATTGAATCTCTCCCTGCGGCGTCTGTTGCAGCAGTTCTCCAAGATTTATGCGAGCAAGCTCCTGTCTTTCCCTCGCCCGCCAGAACAGGTCAAACGCCTCGTCGAACAGCTCCAGATGATCCTGCCGGCTGACCAGAATAGCTCTGGCCGCGTCCCGTGCTTGCTCCTTGACCCGCAGATTGATTTGCGTCAGAGCCTCCACCAGATCGAGAATCTGTGTTGGCGTGACCGGGATGCTCAGCCCGCGCAATAGGCGGGCAAAGAGCAGCATGTTCTGCAGAAAATTGCCGTGGGAGGGAGGGGGTTCCGAACCCGGCCCGGAGGGGGTAGGTGTGAAGTGCGGGAGATGAAGTCCTGTCTCACCGCTTCCATTGCTCTCTACACTCGTGATAGTCTCTTCGGCCACCGCGCCGCTATCGGTTTCACTCATCGCGCGATGCCAGTGCGGTGTCCTGGCTCCGTAACACCTGTACGATTTCGCGGACGGTCTGTCCCTGCACCTTTTCAATATCATCCCGGTACTTGAGAAGCACACCCAGCGTTTCGTCCACCACGTTCTCAGTGAGTTCCTCCTGATCGAGCGCGGTGAGAGCATTCATCCAGTCCAGTGTCTCGGCGACGCCCGGGAACTTGTAAAGCTCCCCGCGCCGCAACTCCTGCACAAAGCCAACGACCTCTCGCGACAGTTTCTCAGAAGCGTGCGGAGCCTTTGCGTGCAGGATCGCATACTCCTTTTCGAAGCTGGGGTAGTCGATCCAGTGGTAGAGGCAGCGGCGTTTCAACGCGTCGTGAATCTCGCGCGTGCGATTGGATGTAATGACCACCACCGGCGGCGTCGGCGCCTGGATCGTGCCAATCTCAGGTATGGTAATCTGAAAGTCGCTCAAGACCTCCAGCAAAAAAGCTTCGAACTCCTCGTCGGCTCGGTCCAGTTCATCGATCAGCAGAATCGGCGCCTTCCCGTTGTGTTGACCGCGGCTGTCTATCGCCTGTAGAAGCGGGCGCCGCAGCAGAAACGTGTCGCTGAACAGGTCCTGGATCACCGCCTCTCGCAACTCCCTGCCGGCCGCTTCATCGGAATGCTCCGGCGGACTTGAGCCCTGTTCAGTCGCTTCCAACAACCGGATCTGAAGCATCTGGCGCGCGTAGTTCCATTCATACACCGCCGTGCTCACATCCAGCCCCTCGTAACACTGGAGCCGGATAAGCCGCGTGTCGAGCATCTGCGACAAAATCTTCGCCACTTCCGTCTTGCCGACGCCGGCCTCCCCCTCAAGGAACAGGGGGCGCTTCAATTTGAGTGCAAGGAAGATAGCCGTCGCCAGGCTGTGGTCCGCAATATACGCTTTCGTTCGCAGGGCTTCGGCGACGGATTGAACGGAGGGCAACTGATTCGGAGTGGTCATTGGGGCGCCGCTGTATTGGGTTGAAGTAATGACTGCAGCCAGCGTGAGGCTTCCTGCGGCCTGTTGAACCGGTGCACGTTCATGTGTTTAAACTCTTCGCCGTCCAGAAGTGTAAGATATTTCTTGCGATGGCGGCGATGGCTAGTAAACGCGTACCATACGATACTGTTTCGGCCAAAAATATTGCGGAGAGATTCGCGATTGCCGTTCCACAACTCCTGTTGTGAAAAAAACCGCCGAGCCGTCCGCCAGATTACCCGGCACATCACCGGGATCAAGCCGTAGTCCAACCAGACAAGATCCGTGGCACGGCTCCAGACGATGTCCCGGCTCTGGCTATAGTTGCCGTCAACGACCCAGGCCTCTTCCGCCGTCGCAGCTTGCACCCGCCCGCGGAAAACCGGCCTTGAGGCCGGCTGCCACTTCTCTTCCCAGTAAAGCGCGTCAAGCTCTACGTGAGGCAGAGATAGATTCTGCGCTAACTGCCGCGCCAGCGTCGTCTTTCCGGAGCCGCTGACACCGATTACGACCAGACGAAGAGGTTGTGAAGAAGAGTAAGAGGAGCGAGAACTTCCTTCCGTTCCCGCTCCAAGGCTTTCAGTCCTCACTCTCCGTTTCTCACTACTCGTCCTTAAGCTCTGTCTCTGGCCGTGAGCAATGCTTGAATGCCTATTGACTTGGCCAATTCCTGGCGGTAACCGGCCGAGGCGAACATATCACCCGTAGCATCGGGAATCGACAGACCGCTGACAGCGCTCACAATTGCATCGTCGCTGAGATCCGAACCGACCAGACTTGACGCGACCGCGCTCGCCGAAACTGCGGTGGACGAAACGCCGTTGAAGCAGAGGCTGGCCCCCGTGCAACTGCCCCCGTCCCCTCGCGAAACCAGGGCCGCCGCGCCGCACAGCGCATAGCCGGACGCCGGATGCTCGAACTTCACATATGCCGAACCGGTTCCCGCTGCCGTAGCAGGTATTTCGACCTCGGTGAGGATCTCATCCGGTTGTAATGCGGTCATCATCAGATCGACAAAGAAATCGGACGCACTGACCGAACGGCTGCCCCCGGCTCCCGTCACATGCAGTGTCGCGCCCAGCGCCAGCGCCGCCGCCGGAAGGTCCGAAGCCGGATCGGCATGAGAGAGGTTGCCGCCAATCGTCCCGCGGTACCGTACCTGGCGGTCGCCTATCTGCCCCGCCGCTTCCGCCAGCAACGGTGCCGCCGCCTGCACATCAGCCGAATTGGCAATCTCATTGTAGGTGACACACGCGCCGATGCGGATACTGCCGTTGGACCGGCTGATGCCCTGCAACGCATCGATGCGCCCGATATCGACCAGCGCAGCTGGCGCCGCCAGCCTGAGCTTCATCACAGGAATCAAACTGTGACCGCCCGCCAGGACTTTGGCGTCTGGATTGTCGGAAAGGATCTGAACCGCCTCCTGAACGGATGACGGGCGATGGTAATCGAATTTGGATGGGTACATTCGTTTTACTCCCGTTGTGCGCTTCAAGTTTTTCGTTCTCAGCCAATCGCTGCGTTACGCAGTAACCGACGACGAAGAAACAGAAGCTAGTTCATTGCGTTCCAGACCTTCTCCGATGTCACCGGCATGTCGATGTGGTTCACGCCGAAGGGCGACAGCGCATCGACCACCGCGTTCACTACCGCTGCCGGCGACGCGATTGTGCCCGCCTCTCCAACACCCTTGACGCCAAGCGGGTTATGCGGGCAAGGGGTCACCGTACGGTCGGTTTCGAAAGAGGGCAGGAAGTGGGCCTTGGGTACCGCATAGTCGAGCATCGTACCGCTCAGCAAGTTGGCGCCTTCGTCGTATACGGCCGTCTCATAGAGTGACTGCCCCACGCCCTGCGCAATGCCTCCGTGTACCTGTCCATCCACAATCATTGGATTGATGACGTTGCCCACGTCGTCAACCGCCAGATAGCGCTGCAGATCAACCTGACCCGTGTTGGCGCAAACCTCGACGACCGCGATGTGCGTGCCGAACGGGAAAACGAAGTTCTCAGGATCGTAGAAGCTGGTCGCCTCCAGCGCCGGCTCGATACCCTTCGGCAGGTTGTGTGCGAGGTACGCCTGCAACGCTACGTCGGGTAACGACTGCGCCTGGTCCGGGGAGCCCTTGACGAAGAAGTTCCCATCTTCAAACTCCAGGTCCTCCTCGGCGGCCTCCAGCAGGTGGGCCGCGATGGTCCGCGCCTTGTCAACGACCTTCTCGGCCGCAGAAGCAATCGCGCTGCCGCCCGTCGCCGCACTGCGGCTGCCGTACGTGCCCCAGCCGTGGGGCATGACCCCTGAATCGCCCTCGATTACGTCGATATCTTCGTAGGGTACACCCAGCGCGCTGGCAACGATCTGGGCATAGGTGGTCTCGTGGCCCTGGCCGTGGCCGGAACAGCCGCTGTACACGGTCACCTTGCCGGTGGCGTGGACGCGCACGACTGCGCTCTCCCACTGGCCTGCCTGGGCGCCAAGAGAACCAACCACGGCTGACGGCGCCAGACCGCAAGCCTCGATGTAGGTTGAAAGGCCAATGCCAACGTACCTGCCCTGTTCTCTGAGAGTAGCCTGCTCATTACGGAAGTCGTCGTATCCTATCGCTTCCAGCGCCTTGTCCAGTGCGCCTTCATAGTTGCCGCTGTCATACGCAAGCGCAACCTGCGTCTGGAACGGGAAGTTGTCCGGTGCAACAAAATTGCGTCGGCGAATCTCGGCTGGATCGAGGCCGGTGACACGCGCTGCCTCGTCCACCAAACGCTCTACAACGAACGTAGCTTCAGGCCGGCCCGCGCCGCGGTAGGCGTCAACGGGTACAGTGTGCGTGAACACCCCGTAAACGTGGCAGTGAATTGCCGGCAGATCATATTCACCCGACATCAATGTACCGTACAGATAGGTTGGTACCGCCGGCGCAAATGTTGACAGATACGCGCCCATGGCCGCGTACGTGTCGACCCGCAGGCCGATGAATTTGCCGTTCGCGTCGACTGCCATTTCGGCGTGGGTCACGTGGTCGCGGCCGTGCGCATCGGTCAGATAGGTCTCCGTGCGCGTCGCCGTCCACTTGACCGGGCGGCCGGTCTGCATCGACGCCCACGCCGCGATCGCCTCATCGGCATAGTGGTGGATCTTGCTCCCGAAACCACCGCCAACCTCCGGCGCGATCACCCGGATCTTGTGCTCCGGCAAACCCAGCGAAGCCAGACTTATCAGCAATCGGTGGATATGAGGATTCTGGGTCGTCATGTAGAGAGTCAACTCGCCCGTGATGCTATTGTAGTCTGCCAGCGCGGCGCGCGGCTCCATCGCATTCGGAATCAGACGGTTGTTGACGATGTCCAGGCTGGCGACGTGCGCCGCATTGGCAAATGCGGCGTCTGTACTCTCCTTGTCGCCAATCTCCCAGTCGAAGGCGATGTTGTTCGGCGCCTCGTCATGTACCAGCGGCGCCCCGTCTTCCGTCGCCTTCTTCGGATCGGCAACACCGTCGCGCGGGTCGTAGTCCACGTAAATCAGTTCGAGCGCGTCATGCGCCGTGTACAGGTCCTCGGCAACCACGATGGCCACGCCGTCACCGACGTACCGGGTCGTGTCTTTCGCCAGCATGTAGTGTTCAGGAATCACCATGTCCGGCAGCAGCCAGCCGACAGGAATGCCGCCCGGAACGCCGCTATCCACAATATCACTGGCCGTGTAGACGGCAATCACGCCGTCCAACGCCTCGGCTTCGCTGGCGTCGATACTGTTGATCTTGGCGTGGGCATAGTCGCTACGCAAAATCGTGCAGTAGGCCATGTTAGGCAGTTGCAGATCGTCTGTATATTTTGCCCGCCCGGTAATCAGCTCAGGATCCTCTCGTCGGCGGATGGATGAACCGAATACACCCGCACCATTGCTTTCACCTG
>JAPPKT010000147.1 GCA_028819675.1 Caldilineaceae bacterium
GTGATGACATTCCCGACCCCCGCGACATCGTCATCGTCAGCCTCGCATCGGCCAGTGGCGTGTTCGAGAGCATGTTGTCTCAGGACGAGCTGGCCCAAGTGCAGGAAAGAATTGACGCCATCTCCGGGCTCGACCTGATTTGTCGGGAGATCGCGGCGACTATCCGGCAGATTAAGGCCCCTCCTCCACCGGCACCTTCCTCCGTTCGTCCGGCCAGCGAGATTCCCGAGGCGGCGGGGCTGCCTTTGGTGGGCAACGTCTTTAACATGGCGGGAGACCTGCGCGGCTTTCTTATTCGGCAATACCTTGAACTGGGACCGATATTTCAGATCAGCGCACTCAACAGACGCTTCATCGTCCTTGCCGGTCCGGAGGGGAATACCTTCGTGCAGAGGCATGGGCGAATCTACCTGCGCTCCTACGAGAGCTGGCGGAACTTCAATGCGGCCATGGGCGCCAAAGACGCCCTCATGAGTATGGACGGCCAGCAACACATCCGGATGCGCAAGGTACAGAGGCGGGGTTTCTCCGGCCCGTTTGTCGAAGACCGGCTGGATAAGGTCGTCGACATCACCCGGCGCATCATCGCCGAATGGCCGGAGGGCCGGCCGTTTGTGGTCCAGCACGCCATGCAGAAGATCATAACCGAGCATATCGCGGTCCTCACGACCGGTGTTTCCGCCCTGGACTATATCGACGACCTGATCGCGTTTCTCAACGGCATGCTCTCTGTCCACGTGATGAGACAGCGTCCCGGCCTGCTTCTGCGGCTGCCTCGGCTAAAGCGGGCCCGCGAACGGATGGACGAACTGTTTGCCGCGGTGATGTCCCACCACGAAGAAGAGGAACGCAGCGACCAGGACTTGATTGACGACCTACTGGATCTGCATAAGCGTGATCCCCAGTTCTTTCCTGAGACGGCCATGCGGCTGGCTGTGCTGGGTCCGTTCTTTGCGGGGATAGAGACTTCCGCCAACACTGCGTCTTTCATGCTCTACGCGGTGTTGAAGCATCCTGACCTGCTCGAACGCATGACCGCCGAGGCCGACGCCTGGTTCGATGAAGGCACATTGGCCGCGGAGGGACTGCACCGGCTCGACGCTACCAAGCGCATCTTCATGGAGACGCTTCGGATGTATCCGGTTATCCCTGCGCTCATGCGCCACGTCATCAACTCCTTTGAGTTTGGCGGTTACGCCGTGCCCGCCGGGGCAAATGTCATCGTAGGCAACACCGTGGCGCATCACCTGCCGCACTGCTTCCCCAATCCGGAACGCTTCGATATCGACCGGTTCTCGCCGGGACGCGCCGAGCACAGCCAGTCGGGCGCTTTTGCCCCCTTTGGGTTGGGCGTCCATCGCTGCCTCGGCATGAATTTTGCCGAGGTGCAGGTCGTCGTTGCGCTTTTGACCATCGTTCGCTATTTCGAAATCACGTTGGACCCGCCGGGATACGACCTCAAAATCGAATACACACCAACGCCCCATCCTGCCAAATCCTTCAAGGTTCGCCCACTGCGCCGGCGCCAGAACAGCCTTTAGGCAGGTTGCTGCTGGCTTGCAACCTACCTTCCCCGGCAGTTGGTCACCCATCAGGCCGCGCTCTGGCCCAGACCGGTTGGGAAGACGGTAAGCTGCCAAGCGACCCAGGATCCTAATCGACAGGCCTGCCCATCTCGTTCAACAGGTTCAGGCGGAGGACGTAGGGAGCGATGAAAAAGCATCCTGTTAACGGAAGTCGCGCCAAAGCTTAAATGGCGGGCATGAATCGTCTTTCAATACCTGAACATGGTAACGCGCTAACCGTTGATTGGCTTGAGCAAGCGCTGAGCGCCAGGGGCGGCATTCCCTCCATCAAAGACATCGTCGTGGAGGACATTGGCGCAGGCTCAGGGGCTATAGGCGCCATTCTGCGCTGCACCTTGACCTATCGCGATGAGGTCCGGAGAAGCCCGGAAACACCTGAATCGGTCGTCATCAAACTGTCCAGTTCCGACAAGAGGAGTCTCCGCATAGCCAAATTGTTGTCCATGTACAAGCGGGAGTACTTCTGCTTCCGCCAGTTGGGACCCAGTATACCGATGGGGCTTCCCGAGCTATTGTATGGAGATTTCGACAATGCAAGTCATCGTTTCGTCATGGTGCTCGAAGATCTGGGGTATATGGAGAGGATGGACCAGATCATCGGAGCGGACGCTGGGCGAGCTATGCGCGCCATACGAGGCGTTGCCGAGTTGCACGGCCGCTTCTGGAACAGCCTGGACCAGCCGCCCGTTGCGGATTTTCTGGCTGCGGTCGGTGGGCCGAAACCCTGGCTGTCGCAGCTCATCTACCTGGGATGTCTGCCCCCTTGCCTGGAGCGTTTTGGCGACCTTCTCTCTGACAGGATGCGGCGCCTGGCGGAAGCATTCGGCCCCAGGGTCGTTGACCACATGCGTGAACTGGGCGCCGGGCCCCAGACATTGACTCACGGCGACTTCCGGTTGGAGAACATGTTCTTTGACGGCGCGAAGGCGGACGATTTCACCGTGATCGACTGGCAAACTGCGGGGCTCATTGGGAACGGAGTTTACGACGTGGCCTATTTCATGGTGTCCAGCGTTCCCACAGAGACCCGTCGCCGCATCGAGCGCCAGGCCCTCGCGGCGTATCACAGCATCCTCTGCAACATGGGAGCGAAGGACCTGACATTCGAAGGCTGTTGGCATAGCTACCGACGGAACATTCTGGGCATGCTTGTGCCGAGCGTTTGTGCGGGCGGAGCGCTGGATATGTCCAACGAGCGGATACGTACGCTGGGCGAAACGATGCTGAAGAGAACGGCGGCAGCCATTGAAGATCTGGATGCCGCCGAGCTTGTTCCCCCCCACAATGGGTTTCTGACCCCCACGAACCTCTTTGCAGTGTTGTCACGGTGCGGGTACCGGGCGTACCGCCTAGCCCTTCGCGTGCGCCCGCCCCGGAAAGGCGCCGGGTGAACGGCGGCGACGGTCGCGACGACGGTTACCGCGGCCGGGCGGCCGCGTTGGTGTGCGTTGGACTGGCGATGTTTCTGGCCGCCCTGGCTCAGACCTTGGTGGCAAGCATCGTGCCGCTGATTGTCGCCGACCTGGGCGGATTCGACCGCTACACGTGGCCGTCCACCTCGTACCTGGTGGCGGCGACGGTCGCTTACCCCATCGTAGGCCGGCTCAGCGATATCTACGGCCGGCGGGCGTTCCTCATTGCGGGCATCGCGATCTTCAGCGCCGGCTCGGCGCTGGTGGGGTTCAGCGGATCAATGAATCAGTTGATCGGCTTCCGCGCGCTGCAGGGCCTGGGCGGGGGCGCGGTAATGACCTGCTGCTACGTGTCCATCGCCGATCTGTTTCCGCCCGATGACCGGGGGAAATTCCATGGCATCCTGGGCGCCGTGTACGCGCTGGCGACCGTGGTGGGACCGGTCATGGGTGTTTTGGTTGCCGAATGGCTCTCCTGGCAGTACACCTTTCTGTTCATCGCGCTGGCCGGCCTGCCGGTGCTGGC
>JAPPKT010000002.1 GCA_028819675.1 Caldilineaceae bacterium
TGGACTACAAACTGGGGCGGCTGCAGGCGGAGAAGATCGAGGCAATGCGCGCCCGCTATGCCGACGTTCCGAAGGGCGAGGCCACGGCGGGGTCGCCGTATGACGGCTGGTTCTGGGACCACTTTGGCTGGCAGGGCACCTATTTGGAGTTCCTGGACGATTTGGACAAGCTGTTGCGGGGTGAAACGCTCGGCCCGTTCCTCGCCGCCGGCGCGACGGAAGTCCAGATGGAGTGAGGTTCCGGATTGCGTATCGCGTCGGGGCGGGCGAGGCGTCCGCGTGCTGACGGGATGCGCACGTTCCCAGGGAGGAGGTTTGCATGTCAGACGATCGACATATCCCACATTGGCAGGAGGCCGGCGTAGTGTCCACCGTCGCCAGCCCTTTTGCCCCCCTCAAACCTGTCCCGGTGCAGGCCGTTACCATGCGCGATGGGTTCTGGAAGACGCGCATGCATGCCAACCGGACGAATGGCATCCCGTCGTTCCTGGCCTGGCTGGACGTAGACGACCAGACCGCGCCGTTCAGGGCCTACGCGACGGGCGACAAGGCGGGAATCGCGGCCGGCCTGGAAACGCTCAAGGTCAATCCCACCGGAATGAATCGCACGCGCAACGGCCATTCCTGGCGCGCGAACTTCCATAAATGGCTGGAAGCTTGCGCGTATGTCGTGCAGTCCGGGAACGATCCCGACACACGCGCCTTGCTCGACCTGTTTGTGACCGGCGTTGCCAATGCGCATCAGGACAACGCATTCTGGGCTATCTACTATGGCGACGATTTCGAAAGATCGTACGGACTGGGCAACCCGGGACATATGATCCAGGCTGCCATTGCACACTACCGCGCAACTGGATCGACCGAATTTCTGGCGTGCGCGCAGCGTGTTGCTGACGCAATCTGCCAGCAGTTTCAAGGGGAGAACTTTGCCGGGCACAGCGTCATCGAAATGGCATTGGTCGAACTCTACCGCACCACGGGCAAAGAGAGATATCTCGCCGGCGCCAGACATTTCCTCACCCCACTGCTGAGACAGCCCCCGATCATCGGTTCCGATTTCCTCGGCTACTTGAGCCGGCACGTTGTGCGTCAGACATACCTGATGTGCGGCGGCGCCGACTACTATGCGGAGACAGGCGACCAGGAATTCATGGACAAGCTTACAGCCATCTGGCGTGACATGACAGCCGGCAAGCTGCATCTCACCGGCCAGTTAGCCGTGGACTCTGAGAACTGCGAGTTGACATGCAAGGAGGCCTTTGAACTGCATTCGGGTGTTTTCCGATTCCTGCTGGGCACAGGTTTGGAGACATGCGAAGCGATCGGAAACGCGACTTGGAACTGGCGCATGCTGGCCGTGACGGGCGATGCCTGTTACGCCGACCTGATGGAGAGGACGCTGTACAACGGCTTCCTGGTGCACGTATCTGCCGACGGCGGAAAGTTCCATTATATGTGTCCCCTCTCGTCAGACGGCAACCACTGGCAGCGCACCCCCTGGTCATCAGCCTCCACCAGTTGCTGCTCACCCAACGCGCTGCGCACGATCGCGTCATTGCCAGGATACATGTTCAGCACTTCACAGGATGGCGTATGGATTCACCTGTATGACAGTTGCACGATGGACTGGCGCCTGGCTGACGGGACCGAACTATGCCTTGCTCAGGACACGTCCTATCCGTGGGACGGAAATGTAAACATCACTCTCGAGCCCGAACGGCTCTCCACTTTTGATCTGAACCTGAGAATACCTGAATGGTGCCGCAACCCAACTGTGCAGGTGAATGGACGATCTGTCGAAGGCGACATCGCGCCCGGAACCTACTGTCGCATCACCAGAGAATGGCGGAAAGGTGACAGTGTCACACTGCATCTGCCGATGCATGTTGTTGCCATGACTGCCGACCCGCGTGCCAGGTACTTTGAAGGCAAGGTGGCGCTGTGTCGCGGCCCGCTTGTGTATTGCGCCGAGAGTACCGATAATCCCGCCATTGATATGTGGGGCCCGTACGTTGCGTTGCCGCCGGGGAACGGAAGGGATGACGGCCGCGAGCTTCTAGGGCACTACCGGCAGTCAGCTTTGCTGAACGAATTCGAGGCAGATTTCAGGCAGGATCTTCTCGGCGGGGTTGTTGCTCTACAAGGAGACGGCGGATCATACAACCAGCCGGACGCCGGCCTGACCTTCATTCCCTACTATGCATGGGCAAATCGTGACAGCAGGTCGTCGATGCGTACATGGATGGATGGCATAACAAAGTGAGGAACGAAGCAAAGGCGACCGGACAGCAGCTCAAGAGGAAGAACAGGATGCGAGCCAGACGGCTGGTCTGCAAGGCGATTCGCCAGATTGAATGGGAATCCTTCGAAATCCCAGAGGTGCCCGCCCCGCATGAGGTTGTCGTCAAGTCAGCCTGCTCGCTCATCAGCGCGGGCACAGAGCTCGCGATGTACAGTGGCTCTCACATCGGCTTTTCAGGGCCGGACCCGCCGCAGTTCCCCATCGATTTGGGCTACGCCCTGGCAGGCGCCGTGCAGGCGGTCGGCCGCGAGGTGACAGAATGGGCAGAAGGCGACCGCGTGGTGGTCTACGCATCGCATGGCGATTGGACCCTGTGTGATGTACGCACAACCAAAATGTGGCGTTTGCCGCCGGACGTTACGCTGGAACAGGGCGCACTGGCTGTGATGGGGGGTATCAGCGCAGTGGGCGTGCGTCAGGGAAAAGTAACGCTGGGCGAAACGGTGATCGTCTTGGGTCTGGGGCTGGTTGGCCAGTTTGCGGCACAACTGTCTCGCCTGTCCGGCGCGCGGCCTGTGATCGGGGTTGACCTCCTACCCAATCGCGTGCGGGTCGCAGGCGCCAGTGGTGTCCATGCTCTCAATCCGGAGCAGTCGGACGTCAGGCAGACAGTGGACGATATCACCGGTGGACACATGGCGGAGGTCGTGATCGAAGCGACCGGCAATCCCCATGTCGTACCGCAGGCCCTGGACCTGGCAGGCGACGGCGGGCGCGTGGTGCTGCTGGGCAGCCCCCGCGGCTCAGCCGAAATCGATCTCTACAGGGCTGTTCACCACAAAGGCGTCTCACTGATCGGCGCGCATGCTCGCGTGTCCGGGCATCCCTACACGACCCGGGACCCGTGGACCCGGGAGCGCAACCTTGATCTGGTGTTGGATCTGTTCGCGGACGGCTCGCTGCTGAGCGAGGGGCTGATCAGCCACCGTATTCAGCCAGACGAGGTTGGAGAGACATACGAGATGCTGGTTGAGCGTCCGAACAGTTTCCTCGGCGTGTTGATCGAGTGGGAGGCCTGACACAGGGCGGCATCAAGTTGTAGGCCAAAACCAGGTTGTGCCGGACGGAGCCGAACAGGCGCGCGGGACTGCGTCCGCTGATAACTATAGGAGTGATCTGTTTGGGGTTAAGCCTGGCACTGCGACAGTTGTGTAAGGGGGCGTCGCGCCGGCATCCACTAGCCCTTCAACGCGCCGATGGTCAGGCCGCGGATAA
>JAPPKT010000270.1 GCA_028819675.1 Caldilineaceae bacterium
TCCACAATATCAAGAAGCTGACCACCAACGCCGACGAGCTCTTCTCCGACCCGGATATCGACATCATCGATCTCTGCGTGCCCAACATGTACCATGCCCCCCTCGCCATCGCCGCCCTCGAAGCCGGAAAGCACGTCATCTGCGAAAAGCCTCTCGCGCCCACGCCGCAGGAGATCAAACAGATGATCGCCGCCCGTGACACATCCGGCGCAATGCTCATGACCGCCCAACACTTCCGCTTCGCCGGCGTTTCCCAGGCCATGAAAGCTGAGATCGATACCGGCACCCTCGGCGATGTCTACCATGCCCGCGGCTGGATGCTGCGCCGCAACGGCCTCATCCCCACCGCCACCTTCATCGAGAAAAAACACAGCGGCGGCGGCCCCTGCATCGACATCGGCGTCCATATCCTCGACCTCACCCTCTGGCTGATGGGCAATCCCCGCCCCGTCACCGTCTCCGGCGTCGCCGATGCCCGCCTCGCCCACCTTCCCGGCGCCTTCGCCACCTGGCGCGAAGGGCCGATCCCCAGCACCTTCGACGTCGAGGACTACGCCGCCGCCTTCGTCCGCTTTGAGACCGGCGCCACCCTCGTGCTCGAGGTCAGTTGGCTCCTCCATCACGACATCCGCGGCGAAGACATGCAGTCCTGGATCTACGGCGACCAGGGCGGCTGCCACTGGCCCTCCGCCCAGTTCCTCGACACCAACTACACCACCCGCCAGTTCAACAACCGTACGCTCCAGCTTATCCAGGACAAGATGGAACCCCACGCCCTCGAATGTGTCGAATTTGCCAAAGCCGTCGCCGCCGGCGCGCCCTCACCAGTGCCCGCCGAACAGTCCCTGCAGGTGCTCGCAATTCTCGACGGCATCTACCGCAGCCACGCCGAAGGCCGCGAAGTATCGATCGAACTGTAAGAGTAAAACAATATAGAACGGTCCGTAAGAGTCCGGAACTGCAGCGGCTGGCCGGCGCGACCAACCGGCCACCGTTCCTATACGGAGACATCTATGATTATCGAACCAATCGCCGATTACGCCTGTGAAACGGGGGAAGGCCCTCTCTGGCACCCCGACGAAAGCCGCCTTTACTGGGTCGACATTCCCCCCGGCAAGCTCTACCGCTACGACCCCGCCACCGGCGCACACGGCCTTGTCCTCGACGCCGGCGAAGCCATCGGCGGCTTTACCATCCAGGAAGACGGCGCCCTGCTCCTCTTCATGGCCCGCGGCCGCGTCGCTCTCTGGCGCGAAGGCCAGCCCCTCAAGAATCTCATCGACGAGATTCCGGCCGAGCGTGAAGGACGCTTCAACGACGTCATCGCCGACCCCGCCGGACGCGTCTTCTGCGGCACAATGCCCCGCAGCGGCAGCAACGGCGTCCTCTACCGCATGGAAACTGACGGTAGCATGACAATCGTCATCGAGGATGCCGGCACCTCCAACGGCATGGGCTTCACCCAGGACCTCAAGACCTTCTACCACACCAACACCCGCCGCGGCATCACCCGCTACGACTACGACATCGACACCGGCCAGATCACCAACCCGGAGTTCGCCGTGCGTGAAGGCGCCGCCGCCAACGGCCGCCCCGACGGCATGGCCATGGACGCCTCCAACTGCTTCTGGTCCGCCCGCTGGGACGGCCACGCCCTCGTCCACCACATGCCCAACGGCCGTGAAATCCAGCGCCTCAACTTCCCCGTCCCCAAGGTCTCCAGCGCCACCTTCGGCGGCCATGATTATACGGATCTCTACGTCACCACCGCCGGCGGCCACATCAGAGAGACCGACGGCCCCCAGGCCGGCACCCTCTACCGCGTCCGCTTGGGCGTGAAGGGAAAGCCCCCATTCCGCTCCAAAATAGACATTTAGGCGCTCTACTTCACTGCCATCCGGCGTTCCGGACGTCGGTTCAGAAAACTTGACGACGGGTCCGGCAAACCGTCACCTACCAGTACAGTGTTCACCACCCCGAAAGGACCGGCAATGACAGCAAAATCGGATTCGACTGCGCAACAATCTCCGCGCCCTTCAGGGAGTTCAGACTCTGCCGCCTACCGCGTCGGCATCATCGGCTGCGGACGCCCGATGAGGAGCGAAGGCGCCACCGGCTTCGGCATGGCCCATCGCCATGCAATGGGATACGCTGCCTCGCCCCACACGCAGTTGGTAGCCCTCGCCGACATCAGCCGCGAAAACGCCGAGGCATTCCAGGAAGAACACGGCGGCGACGCCATCTATGAGGACTATCGCCGCATGTTGGCCGGGGCCAATCTCGACATCGTCTCCGTCTGTGTCTGGCCCCATCTGCACGCCGAAATGGTGTTAGCCGCCGCCGAAGCCCGTGTCCAGGCCATCCACTGCGAAAAGCCCATCGCGCCCACATTCGGCGAGGCCCGCCGCATGGTCGAGTCCTGCGCGCGCAACGGCGTCCAGTTGACCTTTAATCACCAGCGCCGCTTCGCCCCACCATTCAGCGTCGCCCGCCGGCTCTTACGCGAAGGCGCTATCGGCGACCTTCAGCGCATCGAAGGCCGCTGCCCCGACATGAACGACTGGGGCACCCACTGGTTCGACATGATGCACTTCTTCAACCATGAAACGCCCGCCGAATGGGTCATGGGCCAGATCGATACCAGCGAAATCCGCACCGTCTTCGGCATGGATCACGAATCACGCGGCATCAGCCACGTCCGCTTTCAGAACGGTGTCGAAGGTCTCCTCATGACCAGCGCTGCTATCGAGATGGGGGCCGCGTTCCGTCTCCTGGGTAGTGACGGCATCATCGAATTCGGCCCCGGCCGCGAAGGCGGATTGCGTATCTTGAACGAAAACTCCTCCGGTTGGAAAGACGTTAATCCGGAGGGCTCGATGCACGACTTGGACGCTGTTCAAAGAGGGATCATCGACCTGATCGAAGCGCTGAAAGAAGGCAGGGAGCCGGAACTCTCCGCAAGCCGTGCTTACCGGGCAGCCGAGCTCACATTCGCTACCTACGAGTCCAGCCGCAAACGCGGCCGCGTTGACCTGCCCCTGGAGATCGATGACTCGCCCCTCCTGGCCATGCTCGACGGCGCCGCATCATGATCGCCGAACATTGAATCGCGTCGGACTGAAAATTTGACAGATCGGGCATCGGTGGCTATCGTTAGCGCCCGGTCGGGTTGCCCTGTCCCCCCAAACAGGCCCCCGGACGCTCGCATGAGCATCCCTTCTCTCTATGCACAATCGCAGTCCTGAGCAGCTCTATTTGAAGTACCAATCTTTTCACACTTCGAGATTTCCTTAAGGAGGAAAGGCAATGACAAAAGCAAGTGCAAACCTCTCCCGGCGCGACTTCGTCCGCTATAGTGGCATGGCTGCCGGTGCAGCCGCCGTGGCCGCTTGCGCCGCCCCCGCCGCCCCCGCCGCTGGCGAAGCTTCCGACGCCCCTTCCGAGGACATGGAAGTGATCGTCGAAGCCTGGGCGCACTGGGAACAGGGCCTCGGCTGGATCCAGAACTCCA
>JAPPKT010000659.1:0-865 GCA_028819675.1 Caldilineaceae bacterium
GTCAGCTTGCCCATCTCGTCGGAAATCATCTCCTGAGACTTGCGCAGGGCCTCGTTGACGCCTGCGAGTACCAAGTCTTCCAGCATTTCGACGTCGTCCGGGTCCACGACCTGCGGCTCGATCTTGAGGCTCAGAACCTCGTTCTTGCCATTCACCGTGACGGAGACCATGCCGCCGCCCACCGACGCCTCAACGGTCCGCTGGCCGAGCTCTTCCTGCAGCCGGGCCATCTTCTGCTGCATCTGCTGGGCTTGTTTGAACAGGTTGCCCATACCACCTTTCATCGTCTGCTCCTCATCGAGGTACGGCTTGAAAGATATCCACAACGGCCTGCTTGAAGGCCAGTTTCCTCTGCTCCCCGTTCTGCGCCTCGGATTCGCCGCCGTTGGCGGCGGCGGAGGCCGGGGAGGCGCTCGGCTCCTCGTCCTGCAGCGACTGGATAATCAACTGAAAATCCGGCCCGTAGAGCTCCTGTCCGATTTCCCGGATGGCGGCGAGGTTTTCGGGGTTACGCAGTTGGGTCAAATTAAATGTGTCTTGCTCACGGATGCCGATGGTCAGTCTGTTTTCCTGGCTGGAAACCACGGTGCCTTGCTCAAGAGACCCCAGCAGGCGAGGCCGTTTCTGCGCCACGCGTTCCCGCAGCCCGCGCCACGTGTCCCCGTCGTCCGGCGGCGCGGTCTCCGGCGGCGTGATCTCCGCCTCCACGCCGGCGGGCGGTTCCGCTACCGTCGTCGCCGGTTCGGGACTGGTCCCAGCAACCACCGGAACAGCAGCGTAGGGCGCCGGCGCCGAGGACGGCCCGGCGCCGGCCTGCTCCAGGTAGTCCAGCACCGACTGCAGGGATTGCACCTTTACACAAATA
>JAPPKT010000659.1:875-3506 GCA_028819675.1 Caldilineaceae bacterium
CCCCCCCCCCCCCCCGGCCCCCCCGCCCCCCCCGCGGGGGGGGCCCCCCCCCCCCCCCCCCCCCCCCCGGGCCGCCGCCCGCCCGCGCCCCCCCCCCCCCCCCCGGCCTGCTCCAGGTAGTCCAGCACCGACTGCAGGGATTGCACCCGGCCAATACAGGCCATGCGCACCAGCGCCATTTCGAGCACCAGCATCGGGCTGCCGGCGTACCGCAGCGACCCTTCCGCAGCCGACAGGGTATGAAAATGGCCGTAAATCTCTTCCGTGGATACCGCGTCGGCAACCCGGCGCAGCGCCGTCAAATCCGACTCGGACAGCGGGATCAGGCTCTCCGGCTGCGCCACCGTCTTGAGGACAATGAGATGCCGCAACCCCTCCAGCAGCGCCTTCACGATGCCGCCCGTCTCGTACCCGTCCATCTGCAGTTGGCTCACGGTTCGCAGGGCGCCCTCGGCGTCCTGTCGGAACAGAGAATCCAGGCAGGCAACCAGCGATTCGACGCCGACGTGGCCCAGAAGCTGCCGCACGTCGTCGTCCTGGACCTCGGTGCCACAGAAGGCGATGACCTGGTCGAGCAGGCTCTGGCCGTCCCGCATGCTGCCCTCGGCGGCGTGCGCGATATGCGACAGGCTGCCCGGGGAGATGGCGATGCCCTCGCTCTCCGTAATGGCGGCGAGCTGCGCGCTGATGCCGGCCAGCGAGACGCGCTTGAACTCGAAGCACTGGCACCGCGACACGATGGTAGGGGGGATTTTTTCCAGCTCGGTGGTGGCAAAGACGAACACGACGTGCGGCGGCGGCTCTTCCAGCGTCTTCAGCAACGCGTTGAAGGCCTCCTTCGTCAGCATGTGGACTTCATCGATGATGTAAATCTTGTACCGCCCGCCGGAGGGCAGGTAACGCAACTGCTCCCGCAACTCGCGTATCTCGTCGATGCCGCGGTTGGAGGCGCCGTCGATCTCGATGATGTCCAGGTAGGAACCCTGCGCAATTTCCTGGCACGATTGGCAGGCGTCGCAGGGCTCAACGGTGGGGCCCTGTTCGCAGTTCAGGGCCTTGGCCAGCAGGCGGGCCATGGTGGTCTTGCCGACCCCGCGGGTGCCGGAGAACAGGTAGGCGTGGGCCACGCGGTCCAGTTGAATGGCGTTCTTCAGGGTGCGGGTGACGTGCTGCTGCTCAACGATGTCGTCAAAGGTCTGGGGCCGCCATCTCCGCGCGGTGACCTGGTACCCCATGCGTCTCTCCATCGTTATGCACCGCGGCCGGCGGCGATTCAAGACGGCCGTGCACCCCGTCTCGACCTACCGGGAGAAACGCCGCTGCCCGTACCCAGCTCAGATCAGGCACTCCTGCGGCCCCCGAGGAGAGTTGCTTACGGCTGCTTCCTTCCGGACCTGACCGGGTTCACAACGCCTCGTGGCACAGGACCCAACCTTCAAGGCTGAATACGGGAGAAACCTTCCACCCGGTGGGGGCCTCAACATGAGGAATTCCGTCCCGCTATAGCGGATTGCGGGTTACAGGGCACCGCTACCTCCCCACCTAGCACGACCTTTCTTGCACGCTGGTGAACGGAGAGGGTGGGATTCGAACCCACGGGGCACTTTTGGCACCCACGCGCTCTCCAGGCGCGCCGATTCGACCGCTCTCGCACCTCTCCTCTTCACTGGCGACACATGGCGGAGAGAGAGGGATTTGAACCCCCGGTACCCGTAGGTACAGTTGATTTCGAATCAACCGCCTTCAACCGCTCGGCCATCTCTCCGTGACTGCTCGTCGTTCGTCTTTTCACGACGCAGGTTTCGAAAGAACGCGCTGAGCAAGGCGCTGCATTCCGCCTCACAGACGCCGCTGACCACCGGAAATGTGTGATTGAGTCGTTGGCTGCCCAGGATGTCGAATTGCGAGCCACAGGCACCGGCCTTCGGGTCGTGGCAGCCAAACACGAGCCGCTGGATGCGGCTCAGGACAGCGGCGCCGAGGCACATGATACAGGGTTCAAGGGTGACGTACAAGACGGCCGCGGTGAGGTACCACGTGCCCATTTGCCGTGCCGCCTGGCGCAGCGCCAGCACCTCGGCGTGGGCCGTCGGGTCCCCCAGCGCCTGCCGCTGGTTGTAGCCGCTGCCCACGATCTCTTCGTCCACCACGACCACGGCCCCAACGGGCACGTCGCCGGCGCACGAGGCCTTGCGGGCCTCCGCCAGCGCCGCCTGCATGAAGTAGGGGTGATTCACGCGCGCCCCAACCCGGCTTCCCGCCATAAGGGAAAAAAAGAAGGGCACCCTCTTCACGAGGTGCCCTTGCGGTGGTAACGCGCCGAGGAGGAGTTGAACCCCCAGCCTCCAGATCCGTAGTCTGGCGCTCTATCCAATTGAGCTATCGGCGCTCAGGAGCCTTGTGACGGAGAGGGAGGGATTCGAACCCTCGTAGCACTTTTTAGGCGCTAAATCGCTTAGCAGGCGATCACCTTCAGCCGCTCGGTCACCTCTCCATGCTTCACGTGCGGGTGCAAGCGAACCAACGTGAGCAGAGCCAGCGGAGAGAGAGGGATTCGAACCCCCGGAACTTGCGTTCAGCGGTTTTCAAGACCGCCCCCTTCGACCGCTCGGGCATCTCTCCCGTGTTCAG
>JAPPKT010000152.1 GCA_028819675.1 Caldilineaceae bacterium
GTCGGCCGTCCTCGCGTTACCAGTTGAAGACGGGAACGGCGGCCGGTCCTTTGCCGAGCAGAGCGGAGGGAAAGTCACACTAGGCATCCACGCTCACAACGACAGCGACACCGGCGTGGCGAACTCGTTGGAGGCGGTGCGAAACGGATGCAGCCATGTTCAAGGAACAATAAACGGATACGGGGAACGATGCGGCAATGCCAACCTCGTCAGTATCATTGCCAACATGCAGTTGAAAATGGGCTATGATCTGGTCAACGAGGAAAAGCTGGCCCACCTGACCGACCTCAGCCACTATATCAACGAGCTCGCGAATCTGCGGCCCAATACGCATCAACCCTTTGTCGGCCAGAGCGCCTTTGCCCACAAAGGGGGAACGCACGTAAACGCCGTTCTCAAGAACGTCGACAGCTACCAGCACGTCGAGCCGGAGGTTTTGGGCAATCAGACGCGAGTTCTCGTCAGTGAACTTAGCGGCAAGGACAATATTGCGATAAAGGCGGATGAGTTCGGGGTCGAGGGGCTGTCGAGGGAGAAGGAAAGGGCGGTACTCCAGCAGATCAAGGAGTTGGAGAACGTCGGCTTCGAATTTGAGAGCGCAGAGGCAAGCGTGGACCTCATGTTGCGTCGTTCGCAGGAAGGATACCAGCCCAATTTCTCCCTTATCGACTACTCGGTTTCGGTGGCGAACCGCGCCGGGCGCGGGCTATCTTCGGAGGCGACGATCAAGGCTGAAGTAGGCGACCGAATCTACCACGAAGTAGCTGAAGGCAACGGGCCGGTAAACGCCCTGATGCTGGCGCTGCGCAAGGCGATACAAGGGCACTTTCCTCACCTGGACCGAATGCATCTCCTCGACTACAAAGTGCGAATTATCAACAGCGACCAGGGCACGGGGGCATCTGTGCGGGTGCTCATCACCAGTTCAGACGGCGTGCACAACTGGACGACTGTCGGGGCGAGTACCAATATCATTGAGGCCAGTTGGACGGCTATCTCAGACGCCGTCGAGTATTTCCTCATCAATTATGATCCGAACGTCGAGAGCGGTTTGCCAGCCCGCGGTGCTGATATCGATAACATGCGGTTGGCGTCAGGGGGAATCATCGCGGGTAAGTCGCTGACGTTTTCTGAAGAAGAAAGGAGCGCGGAACTCTCCAGCGCCGGATAGTCTGGTGGGGTCACGCGGTAGACGCGGGCCGGCCATCCTTTGAACAAGAAAGAGAATCCAATGTCAGTCACTACGAGCAGTAAACTCAACAAGTACAGTAGTGTGCTCACCCAGACAATCTCGCAGGTCGGTTCTCAGGCGATGCTTTACGGCGTCGGGCTGACCGACGAAGACATGCACAAGCCCCAGGTCGGCATCGCCTCGATGGGCTGGGAGGGCAACACGTGCAATATGCACCTGAACGCACTTTCGCGGCGGGTCAAGCAAGGGGTGCAGGAGGCCGGAGCTGTGGGCCTGATATTCCACACGATTGGCGTCAGCGATGGGATGTCCATGGGCACGTCCGGGATGAAGTTCTCCCTCCTGAGCCGGGACATCATTGCCGACTCGATTGAAGCCGTCATGCGGGCCCAGTGGTACGACGCCAATATTTCTCTGCCCGGCTGCGACAAGAACATGCCCGGAGTGTTGATGGCGATGGCGCGCGTCAACCGGCCCAGCCTGATGGTCTACGGGGGCACGATCAGCCCCGGTATTCTTCAGCAACCAGGAAACGGTAGCGTGCAGAAGCTGGATATTATCTCCGCTTTTGAGGCTTACGGGCAATATCTGGCGGCGGACATCGACGAGGAGCAGATGCGGGAGGTCCTGCGCAATGCCTGCCCCGGTGAAGGCGCGTGCGGCGGCATGTATACCGCAAACACCATGGCATCCGCCATCGAGTCTCTGGGGATGAGCCTGCCTTACAGCTCCTCCTACCCGGCGACCAGCGAGGGCAAGCAGCAGGAGTGCCTGGAGGCAGGCGCGGCCATCCGCAACCTTTTGGAGCTGGATCTCAAGCCGCTCGACATTCTGACCCGCGAGGCATTTGAGAACGCAATCACACTCACGGTAATCCTTGGCGGATCGACCAACGCCGTGCTACACCTGATGGCCATCGCCAAGTCTACGAATGCAGAGCTGACCATTGACGACTTCCAGGAGATTTCCGACCGTACGCCGCTGCTAGGCGATCTCAAGCCGAGCGGCGAGTACGTCATGGAAGACCTTTATGAGGTCGGCGGCGTTCCCGCAGTGCAGAAGATGCTGCTACGCGAGGGCTTTCTTCATGGGGATTGCATGACTGTCACCGGCAAAACGCTGGCGGAAAACCTGGAAAGCGTTCCCGACCTGACAGAAGGCCAGAAGATCATCATGCCTGTGGACAAGCCGATCAAGGAGACCGGGCATTTGCAGATTCTGTATGGTAACCTGGCCGAGACCGGCGCCGTCGCCAAATTAACCGGCAAAGAGGGCGTGCGGTTCAGAGGCCCCGCGGTTTGTTACGACTCGGAGGAAGACTGCCTAGCCGGCATCGAGAGCGACGAGGTCTTGCCCGGAAACGTCGTCGTCATCCGCTATGAGGGCCCCAAGGGAGGGCCGGGTATGCGTGAGATGCTCAGCATAACCGGCGCCATCATGGGGAAAGGGCTGGGCAGCGAAGTCGCCCTGATCACTGACGGCCGCTTTTCCGGAGGCAGCCATGGCTTCGTCGTGGGGCACATCACGCCGGAGGCGCAGGAGGGCGGACTGCTCGCGCTTGCGCAGAACGGCGATATGATTACCATCGACGCCGAGAACAATACGCTCACGCTTGAGGTTTCAGAAGAGGAGATTGACAGCCGTCGCGTTGCCTGGCGTCCGCCGGAATACAAGGCCAAGAGCGGCGTGCTTTGGAAGTACATCAGGACCGTTTCCAGCGCCTCCGAGGGCTGTGTGACCGACGCCTAAGCCCTTATCGCCCGACTGGGACCGCAAGCAGAAGACTCTAATGGGAGCAACATTCATGAATTCTGGCAACAATGCCCTCCGGCTGGGCACGTCGACCTACTCTTACTGGCACTTCACGCCGGAGAAGACGCCGATCGAGTCGGTGCTCGACGCTGCGGCGGAGCTTGGCCTATCAGGGGTGGAGATACTGCACCGTCAGATGGAATCGGAGGAGAACGCTTATCTGCAGAGGCTCAAGCGACATGCCTTCACTCTCGGCCTCGACCTTTACAACCTCTCGATTCACCAAGACTTTGTACACGACGATGCGGACGTGCGCCAACAGCACATCGACCACACTCTCCACTGCATCGATCTCGCCCACGAAATGGGCATACCGTCTATCCGAGTGAACTCGGGCGGCTTCCGCAAACAGGGCAGCTTCGACGATCTGATCAAGGCGAAGGGGTGGGTTGAGCCGTGGGAAGGGTTCACGATGGATGACGGCTTCGGTTGGGTGACGGACGCCATCGAGCGCTGCCTGCCGCACGCTGAGAGGCGGGGCGTGCTTCTGCTGCTTGA
>JAPPKT010000290.1 GCA_028819675.1 Caldilineaceae bacterium
CGAACGGATGTTGCTCGCGACGGATCGCAGGGCCTTCCATGCAAGCTTTTCTGGCAGTATTTCGGATTATTGGATGCAATGTCAAGTAAATATCCTAGTTTTTTCGTATTTTATTTTCTGTCGGACTGTAATTGTGGATGGAGCTGGCTGGGAGATTCTCTGAGACCTCCCGAAGCAAGGGTACGCACGCTGGCGGTGCCAACGGTTTCGAAGTGCTGCAATTTCGAGGAGCCGGGCCTCCTCAAGCGAGTCAAGCAGCGGGCGGGCTAGAATCTAGTTTTCGTGGTGATCCGATGAATCGAATTTTTCCAACTCTCTGTTTGGTTGCACTGCTGGCGTCTCCAGCCGCCGGGCAGCAGGACACACGCCCGAACATCATCTTCATCTTGGCCGATGACCTAGGGTACGGCGATCTCGGCTCGTACGGACAGACCGTCATCCAAACGCCCGAACTCGACCGCATGGCTGCCGAGGGAATCCGCTTCACGCAGTTCTATGCGGGAGCCACTGTGTGCGCCCCGTCACGGAGCGTGTTGATGACCGGGCAGCATATGGGACACACGCACGTGCGCGGCAACGCCTCCGGCCCGCGGATGGATGCCCAGTCCCTGCGGGATATCGATGTCACCGTGGCAGAGGTGCTCAAGGCAGCCGGTTACTCTACCGCCCTGTTCGGCAAGTGGGGCCTAGGCGAAGTCGACTTGCAGGGCCACCCGCTCAAGCAGGGCTTCGACACGTTCTTCGGCTACTTGAACCAAGTCCACGCGCACAACTACTACCCAGAGTTCCTGTGGAAGGGCCTGGAGAGGATGCCGTTGCGCAACAAGGTCCAGCGTGTATCACGCACTTATGGCGGATTCACTGGAGGCTGGGCGACAGAGCGCAACGAGTACTCCCACGACGTGATCATGGGCGAGGCGATGGCCTGGCTGGAGGATCGCGGAGACGCGCCGTTCTTCATGTACTTGGCGCTCACGATCCCGCATGCCAACAACGAGGGCACGCGCGGCACGGGTGACGGCGCAGAGATTCCCGATCACGGGATCTATTCCGGAAGGGATTGGCCGGGCCCGGACAAGGGGCAGGCGGCGATGATCACCCACATGGACCGCGATGTCGGGCGACTGCTCGACAAGTTGAGTGAGCTGGGCGTTGCCGAAGACACCTTGGTGATGTTCTCGTCCGACAACGGCCCGCACAACGAAGCCAACCATGACCTGCTCCGGTTCAATCCGTCCGGACCCCTGCGGGGCACCAAGAGGGCCCTCTATGACGGCGGAATCAGGGTCCCGTTCCTCGCTTGGTGGCCCGGTACGATCCAGCCGGGCAGGGTCTCCCAACACATCGGCTACTTCGGGGACCTGATGGCAACCTCCGCTGAACTGGCGGGCGCGGACCTGCCGCAGGACACCGACTCGGTGAGCTTTGCGTCGACGCTGACCGGAAGAGTGGGGGAACAGCGGAAGCACGAGTACTTGTACTGGGAGTTTTACGAGGGCGGCTCGGCTCAAGCCGTGAGAATGGGCCGTTGGAAGGGCGTGCGCCAGCCGATGCTGACAGGGAGAGTCGAACTGTACGACGTGACTCTGGACATGGCTGAAAGGTACGACATCGCGCGGAGTCATCCCGAGGTGGTGAAAGAGATCGAGGGTGCTATGCAGGAAGCCCACGTGCCCCATCCGAACTGGAAGCCTCCGGCGGAATAGTTGCGGACGAGACCGGCACTAGCGTATTCGAATCCCTTCTATTACACACAAGCTGCCGCCCGGTCTGCTCTATGATTGTCTGCTCATTCTGTCGGCCGCACTCCGACTCGCGATCCCCATGCCCTTGGGCCGGATTAGGTGGCTGTCACGAACCGATGACCGCCACCATTCCATTAGCTTCCTGCCGATTAATACTTGGAGTGCCCCTAGTCCCAGAACCGTTCCACCGGCTGCGTGTCCCAAGCGATATCCCAGCGCAGCACAATGCCACGGGCCGCTTTGTGCTGTTCGTAGGGGCGCCGAGGGCCATGCAGTATGATGGGCCGGCGGCCGAAGTGCTGGCGCGGCGTCGGGCGCGCATCTGCCATTGGCTGACGGGATACCGGATCGAATACTGCTTATGCCCGCTGATAACGGTCTTCGGAAGCGCCGATGCAATCGAACGGCCCCGCTTGTCGCGGCTGCGTTACTCTGTGCTCCAAGCGTTCTACCGGGTGAACTGGTGTGGGCGGAACTACCGGAAATGCCGGTAGGCAAGTGGGAGACCGCAACCGTCTCGATCGAAGGCAAGCTCTACCTGTTCGCCGGCTATACCCAGGGTGTCCGATCAAGCAAGCGTTCGGATTTTTTCGACCCGACGGACGGGAGCTGGACGCAGATTCAGGACATGCCGAGCGCTGTCACCCACATCAACGCAGTTCTGGACAATCGCACAGTCTGGTTCGCTGGAGGTTTCAAGGATGGCTACAAGGGCCACGCCATCGCCGAAGTGTGGAGCTACGACATCGAAAAGGACCGTTATACTGCGGCGCCGCTGCTCCCAGAACCCCGGGCAGGTGGAGGGCTGGCTAGGGTCGGCCGCGAGCTGCACTACATCGGCGGCTTGAAGGCGGATCGTGATACCGACTCTGGGGATCATTGGGTTCTCGACCTCGAACGCTGGGCCGAAGGATCGGCAGTTTGGAGACCTGCGGCACCGTTGCCCTTGCCCCGCAACCAGTTCTCGACCGTTTCCCTCGGTACGCGGATCTATGCAATCGGCGGCCAGTTGCATCACGACAGCGTACAGCTCGACCAGCCACGCGTCGACATATTCGACACCGAGACCGGTACTTGGAGCCGTGGTCCGGATTTGCCCAAAGGCCATTCCCATGGGGAGGCCGGGACTTTCGTCCATGATGGGAGGATCTATATGGTGGGCGGGCACACCACTCCAACTGGCGGAACCAAGTCCGTCGATCCGGATATCCTGGTGCTACGGCCCGGCGACGGTTGGGAGCTTCTTGCCAAGCTGCCAATGCCTCTGTCGTCGCCGGCTGCTGCCATCATCGACGGCAAACTCTATGTCGCTGGGGGTTCCAAGGACGGAAGAAGCGTCCAGGGGAGAATGTGGGTGGCCGACCTGCCCTGACCGCCGCTTCCCTCACGCGTGAACGGTCCAGCCTCGTTGATGAACAGGCCTTGGCACCGAGGGCAGCCGTGCGGCACGGCTCGACGGGACTCTGATGTCATATCCTGCTCGTTAGCCATCGTCTGCCTCTCTTTCTGTTTCTTGCTATCGAGACCTACGGGCATTCGATGGCCTCTCCTGTCCCGCCAGTTTGTTGCAGAGCTATCTAGCGCCGCGACGCAGTGGTGGGTAGTCTGCAGTTTTTCAGATTGGGTAGTACGGCACCGTCGGGCGATGCCATTGGGAACGCGACCGAATGCCCGCCGACTGCCTTCGGACGCAACTGGCGAGCTAGCGGGAGTTTACTGGGAACGAGGTTGAAATGTTTGCAGTCCATTGATTCCC
>JAPPKT010000010.1 GCA_028819675.1 Caldilineaceae bacterium
CCGCGTAACTGTACTCGTCGCTGGCAAGGAAATCGAAGTAGGACCGCTCCACCTCCAGGACGCGCAGCGCCTGCTCGACCACCTCGTCGGCGATCGAGAGAGGAATTGCAACGACACCGTTGGCGTCCCCGTGCAACAGGTCGCCGGGCTGGATTGTCAGCCCGAAGATCGAAATTGTCGTGCCCGTATTGGTATACGCGCCGTATCCGTGCGAGACCACAGCGCCCGCGCAGAAGAGCTGGAACCCCGGCGCGCGCTGGGCTATGCCCTGAAAGTCTCGGCTCCCCAGATCGGTCACAATGCCGACCCCGCCCAGCTTCTGCAGCGCCGAGCAGAACATGTCGCCCGCCAGACAGCTGCGCATACGGTCCCCGCCCGTATACTGCACCGCCAGGACCACCGGCTTGGGCGCGGCCGCGACCATGTCCAGGACGTCGTGCAGGCGATTCGGCCTGTCGTCGCCGGCGCTCGTGGTGTCTTGCGTCGCCGTCACCGCGAATCCGACCATCGGCTCCGCCTCGGGGAACTGGCAGCGCAGCTCCAGCGAGGCATAGCCGCTGACCGGATCGCGCACCTCGAAATGCTCGATGGCATTGGCGACCGTGGCGCTGTCGATCCGGCGCAGCGCCTCGATGGTTTCGGCAGAAATTTGCGGGTTCGTCATTGTGTTCTCCTTGAACTGTACGCCGGCGGCTGTTTGGTTGTGACCATCTGAATCTACGCGATTTCCACACCGACCGATGCGGCTGCCTCGGTGAGGGACTGCCAGATATCTTCGGCGATCGGAATGCCCTCACGCCGTCTCTGCTCCCGCGTGCGCGCCTCCAAATCGCCCGGCGCCAGCACCTCATCGAAACCCGGCGCCGGCGGCACCGCCCGCACGCGCCGCTCCATCTCGTCCGCCCGTTCGGCATATTCGGCGAAGGGCTGGAACAGGTCTGCCTTGATCGCTATCATCGTGACGCCCTGGTGGAGCATGATGGCGCCGGCCCGCCCCGCTTCCACGTAGCTGTCCGCGCCGGTGAAAATCCGCCCCAGGTACTCGGCCGCCATCATCAGCGTATAGCCTTTGTGCGCGCCAAACGGCAGGTGCCCGCCGCCCGCGAAAAAGTCGTCCGGATTCGTGGTCGGGACGCCATCCTTGTCAACGATGCTGTTCGGGGGAAGCTGTTCCCCGCGGTTGTAGGCATTGTCGACTTTGACGCCGGAGAGGGCGGTCGTGGCCCAGTCGAACATCATCGTCGACTCTTCCCCTGCCGGCAGCCCGACCGAGATCGGATTGGTGTGCAGTACGCGCCTCCTGCCGCCGTAGGGGACGGTGGCAGGCGTGACTTCACCGTATCCCCCGGCCCAGACCATGCCGACCATATTTTCGGCGGCCGCCATCTCCACGTAGTGGCCCAGCCGGCCGATGTGGTGCAGCTGCACCATGCCGACCACCGCCACGTTCTGCGTCTTGGCCTTGCTGATCGCCAGCTCCATTGCGTACTTGGCGCCTACGTGACCGAAAGTCCAGTTGCCCGTCACCAGCGCGCTGGTGGCGGTCTCCTGCAGGATCGACGGCTTGGCCGCCGGAAAGATCTCGTCGGCCTGTATGCCGGCCACGTAGATCGGCATGGGCCAGATGCCGTGCGTGTCCACACCGCTCAGATTGGACAGCACCAGGTGTTCGGCCACCTCCTCGGCATTCTGCTCATCCGCGCCCGCGGCCAGCAGGATCCGTTTGACCAGGGAGTGAAGTTCATCCTCGGTTTTTATTATCATGTCATTTCCTTTGTGGCCAGCGGCCAGTGATGAGTGTCTGGCCGCCCCTTAGCGGCCGTTGAGGCTCAGTCGGACGGCGGCTTCACTTCATATAGTTCGCCCTGCAATCCGACCGGTGTTGAAAAAAATATGTAGCGCACAATCTCGCCCGTGTCCACCACGTCGACGTCGATCTGCTGGATCTCCTCCGTGTCAAAAGTGACCCCCGTTGCCTTCAGATCGGCGACCGCGGCGTCAATATCGTCAACCTGCCAGGCGACGTGCTTCACAATGCCCGGCGCGGCGTCATCGGTCGCCTGCCACAGCTCCAGGCCCGGATACCAGGCAATGGTGAGCCCCGGCCGGTTGACCTCTCTCAGCTTGGTCAGACCGCAATGCTCTTCCAGGTAGCTTCTCGTTGCCTCCAGATCAGCGACATCCACCGAGACATGGTTGTCTATGATTTCAAACACTGTTTCCTCCTTAAGGACATTCGTTTTTTGACAGACCGGCCCGCCAGGCTGCGGCATGACCGGCTATTCGAAACTGTTCAATGCGCTGCGGCTGGCCGCGCGCCCGCGTCTCAGGCCGAATGCACAAGCTCCATCTGCGCCCACCATTCGCCCCCCTGTGCCTCCGGCGCCGGCTCCTGGAACCCGCGCATCAGGTCGTCCCACGCCTGCAGCCGCGCCGCCGCGCGCCCGGGCGCAGAGAAGGCGCGGCCAAAGTCGAACCCGTCTTCCGTCTCGATGTACATGAACAGGCGCCGGCCACTCAGGAATATCCTCGTCTTGAGGATGCCCAGGTTGCGGGCCTGTTCCAGCACCTCCGGCCAGACATCCCGGTGGTACGCCTTGTACTGTGCGATGACCTCCGGATCATCCTTCAAATTGATGGTCAGACCATAGCATTTCATGGGCCTTCCCCCTCTGCGATCGTCGCCAAAGCTACTGCAAAATGACCGGCAGGCTCTTCAGATTGTGAAAGGTATTATTCTGCTGCCATTCGACACCCGTCTCGTCCAGTTTCATATCTGGAAACCGGCGCAGCAGCGTGGTGAACGCGATCTCGGCCTCGCGGCGCGCCAGCGGCGCACCCGCGCAGAAGTGGATGCCCCAGCCGAAAGATGTGTGCAGGTTCGGGTCACGCGTGATATCCAGCCGGTCGGGATCTTCAAATTGCGCCGGGTCCCTGTTCGCCGCCCCCAGCATCAGTGAAAGCGTCTGCCCCTTGGGAATCCGCTTGCCGCCGATCTCGACCTCTTCCGCGGTCAATCGCCACGCGCGCAGGAACGAAGTGTCGAAGCGCAGAAACTCCTCCACCGCCGTTCCGATCAACTCCGGGTTCTCCTTTAACATGCGCAACTGGTCCGGATGGCGCAGCAGCGCCAGCAACCCGTTCCCTATCAGGCCGGTGGTCGTCTCATGACCGGCCGTCAGCAGCGTGATGCAGGTTGCTACCAGCTCGGTCTTGCTCAGCATTTCGCCCCGCTCCTCCGCGGCCACCAGCGCACTGATCAGGTCGTCCTCCGGCTGTTTCCGACGCGCCTCGATCAACTGCAGGAGCCACGCCTTTGTTTCAAGCAGCGCCGCCGTACTCTTCATGATCGTCTCGATATGAGGGCGCCCTGTGCCATGGAAGGCGACGATGTCGTCCGACCACTCTTTGAACTGGTCCCGGTCCTCCGCCGGTACGCCGAGTGTTTCAGCGATCACGATCGCCGGCAGCGGGTAGGCGAAACTGCCGATCACCTCCA
>JAPPKT010000016.1 GCA_028819675.1 Caldilineaceae bacterium
GTCCAACCGCAGCCCTTCCGCGGCAATCCGGTCCAGATTCGGCGTGCTGTTCAGCTTGCTGCCGTAGGTGGAAAACGCGGCCGGGGCATGGTCATCGGCCATGATCAGGAGAACATTGGGGCGGCTTTCTCGGGTCATGATTGATCCTCATCTTTGGAAACAACACACCCCCTGGCAGAGAAACCTGCAAGGGGGTGTATCGGATGGACAGACACGAAATTCAAGACCGACGGAAGGATTTGTTTGTACCAGCGCGAAAGGGCAGTTTACCTTCCAACTTTCCCATCCGGCGCCAAACAGGATTCGTGACTTGGATCAAGCGTCGGCCAGCAGTTCGTCTACCTCTGGCTTTACGGCGTTGGCCGCATCTATAACCGTACGGTCGCCTAGCCAGACCAGCTCGAATGCAGATGTTAGTGCAGTGTTTATCTGTGCCCGGTTCTTGTGTTGCCACACCGGCACGCCGAACTCGTCAATGCGGTCCATATAGAACTCCACAAATGTGTCAGGTACATCGAGCTGCTCCAACACATACTTCGACGTGGAACGACGAGCATTGATAATCCCGGTGTTTGCCCAGATTCGGTGGGCCTCCTCACTGGCGTTGTACTCCAGCCACGCCCACGCCTCTTCTGGGTGAGGGCTCTCGGAAGGGATCGAGAACGCCGACCCTCCGACATTGAGGGTATGCGCTCCACTGTCTCCGCCCATCGGGTACGGCGAAATCTCCCACTCGAACGAGCCGTCGAACTGGTCGATAATCCCGGGAAAAGTGGAAATCAGAGCCGAACTGCCAGATATGAACAGGTTGCCCAGGCCCTCAATCAGATCGGCTGAGGGATGCACTTCATGGGTCTGTATGGCGTCAAGGTACCAGTTGAGGAACGCAACCGTCGCCTCGGAGTTGACAATACACTCGGTCTCGTCTTCATTGAATATCTCGGTCCCCCAGGCCACCGCCTGAGGGCGGATCTCGTTGACCCAGTTGTCCACCATGTTCGACATGCCCCAGACGGCAACTTCGCGCTTGTTGAAGTCGTCGTCTAAAGGATGGTTGCCATCGCGGTCTGTCGTCAGGGCTAGACTCGCTTCCAGCAGATCTGCATAGGTAGAGCCAACGCCCGGACCGGTCAGGCCGGCCGCCTCATAGAGAGTCCTGTTGAACCAAATCCCCTGCACGCCGACGTCCCAGCTGGTCCCGTACTGTCCACCTTCAAAAGTGAAAAGCCCCCAAACCGATTCGTACCAGTCATCGGGAAAATCGGGCGAGGCGTCGATACGGGGATTCAGATCTTCGATCGCGCCCAGCACGGCATGAGGGCGTACCCAGGCCGTGTGCGTCCACGCGGAGTCCGGCGGGGACCCGGAGGCATACAGAGTGTTCAGCTTGGTCCAGTAGTCGCCCCAGCCTAACGTCTGGTTTTCGACTGCAATCGCCCCTTCATTGCTTTCCATGAAGGCCGCGGCTACGTCCTCCATCATTGCTGCCCGACCCCACGTCATCGAAATGATGGAAACCGATTCCGCTGCCGGCGCAGCCCCGCCTTCATCTCCAGCCGGGTCGGCCGCCATTGGCTGGCATGCCGCCAGCATGACGACTGAGCCGGCGCCAAGACCTGCATTGCGCAGAAACCTGCGGCGCGTCAACTGTTCAGACATCTTCTCTTCTCCTTGTGGAAAAACGTTTTTGCTCTATCGCAGCACCAAGGCGGTGCGCGACTACCCTTTCACTCCTGTAAACACGACACCCTGAATAAAGTACCGTTGGCCGAAATAGAAGACCAGGAGCACCGGAACCATACTCACGGTTGCCGCGGCCATCATCAACTCCCACTCCGTCGTATACTGGTCCTGGAACAGTCGCAAGCCCAGCGCCAGCGTGTACTTCTTCTGATCGAACAGATAAATGAGTGGCACCAGGAAGCTCTGCCAGCGATTCTGAACGATGAATATCACGACCGTCATCAAGGCCGCCTTAGACAGAGGGAGAATAATTCGCCAGTAGACGCCGAAGCGGCTGCAACCGTCGATTATGGCGGCATCATCCAATTCAGGCGAGATTGTCATGAAATATTGGCGAAGCAGGAAAATATTGAAGGCGCTGCCGCCGAAGAATGCCGGCACCACCAGGGGCAAATAGGTGTCCAGCCACTCGAGCTCGCGAAACAAAATAAACTGGGGAATCATGATGACCTGGAAAGGCAGCATCAGTGTGGACAGGACCAGCACGAACATGAAGTTGCGTCCGCGCCAGCGAAGGCGTGCGAAGGCGAACGCGGCCAGCGAACCGGAGAACGTGGCGCCCACCACCGCCAGTCCGGTGATCTTCGCCGTGTTCAGAATGAAGCGGCCGAACGGCAGAATCGTCATGGAATTTGGGTAGTTTTCCCAAACAATCGGATTTGGGATCCATACCGTCGGAATCTTGAAAATGTCGGCGGGCGTCTTTAATGAAGTGGATACCATCCACAGGAAAGGCAGGATCACGATGACCATACCCACTGCTAATGCAAGATAAATGAAAGTCAGCTTGAAGGCTCGGGTTCGGCTTTGGCTCCCGCTGATTGACCGTACGACCATTGCTTAGCTTCCTCGGACTTCCCCTTCGTAATAGACCCAAACTGCAGATGAGCGGATGATGAAAAGCGTCAATAGCATGATGTAGACGAAAAGCACCCAGGCCAGTGCAGAGGCGTATCCCATTTGGAAAAACTCGAAGCCTTGCCTGAAAAGGTAAAGCATCACGAAAAGGCTGGCGTTCCCCGGACCGCCCTGCGTCATGATAAATGGGCCTGCAAACTCCTGTAATGCGTCGATCATTCCGATCACGAACTGGAAGAAGAGAACGGGAGAAATCATGGGAATCGTGATCTTCCAGAACTTCACCCAGTCGTCTGCGCCGTCAACCTCTGCTGCCTCGTAGAGTTCATTAGGGACACCCTGCAGACCGGCAAGGTAGATGATAATGCCGGCGCCCACGCCCCACAGACTCATCAAGATAAATGAGGCCAGAACGGTTCTCGTGTCGGTCAGCCAGTAGGGCCCTTCAACTCCAATTAGGCTGAGCGCACGGTTTAGCAGGCCAAAATCACCGTTCAGAATTAAGAGCCAGACCATCGCCACTGCCACGCCGCTGACCGTTGCAGGCAGATAATATACGGTGCGAATGAACGCCAGCCCTCGCACGCTGGCGTTCAGCAATAGAGCCACCAGTACGCCCAATGCGATGCGCAATGGCACCGATACAACGGAATATATCGTGGTAACCTTAAACGCTTGAAATACAAGGGGATCGCCGGAAATCATTTCGGCATAGTTCGCCAGTCCAATGAATTGCGGCGGAGTGAACATGCGCCACTCGGTTAAGGAGAGCACCAGAGAGGCCAGCATCGGACCCAGTTGGAAGGCAACGAATCCGATGATCCAGGGGAGAACGAGCAGCCACGCCAGCCGCTCCTCACCGTTGAGGTAATACCACGGCCTTTG
>JAPPKT010000171.1 GCA_028819675.1 Caldilineaceae bacterium
AGGATTTTTTCGAGAGACTCGATGTGATCCCTACATTGGTGCTCACCGACAAGCATGTTAAGACCGACAGCGCCCTTGCTCAACTGGTTCTCGACAGAGCCGAACGGTGGCTAGAAAGAAAATCCTGACTTTGGACCTCTTCCAGTTTTCGTACCATGGCCCATTCCTAGATCCAAAAAATATTCTTGTCGCGGCCTACGCCTGCACGAGAGAAAGCCGAGGGCCACGACATATAGAACTGAGGTGTGGGGGGTGAGGGATTTCCTTGGATTGACTCAACTGGGAACGTGGCCCGGCGCTGGATTAAACGTCAGGCTCTGTGGTGGTAGCACCCATGGTTACTGGGGGAAAAGTCACTAAATACAGTTTTTCTTGCAGATTCAGGTGTGATAGGATTGGCTGGTCCTGGCCGGTATACTCGGGTCCCCCGGCCAAACCCCTAGACACGCTGAAGAAACCCATCGATAACGGCCCTTTCCCTTACAGGTCCGGCCTTTCAAACTGACACTCACTTTACATTACCGGTTACGTTTACGCCTTCACTCGAAGGGAAAACTTTCTTAACGGTATTGAATGACGCAGCCAAGCTGACACGCCTTTCTAAAAGGTGTGACGGTGGCAGCTCCGGGCCATTGCTCGCCTTCCGGGACGCGTCCGGCTCTCCAGGAGTGAATTATTGGCAATAGGTTCAGTCTGTGAGGCGGGCGCAACCCTCTGATTTGTGGCTTGTCCTGACATATTCAGCGAAGTTCTCGAACTGTACACAGATTCGCAAGTGAACCGTGTCGTGATAACCGTCCGCTTCTGGGCGGCTGCCCTTGCCAGGAGGCCACCAATACCAGGGTGGGGAAGTTCAGAGCCGTTCAGTCCGAACTATGAGAGCTACTGTCGGTGACGTTGTTTGTTCTTCCAGAGCAGCAGGTTGCCTCCCCTTTCTCTGAACATTCATTCGTATGCTTCTCAGGCCGTGCAGGCGACGCAGTCGCAGATGGTGCATCATTCTCGGAGGTGGCCAGAAATGAGCCGAATTACGATTGATCACGTAGCAATTATGGTCAGCGATCTGGAAAGGTCGCTGGAGTTCTACAGGGATATTCTGGGCATGGAGGTCGTCTCCCCCGAGGAGCACGATGGCGGCCCCATTGATGAGATGACTGCGATGTCAAACGTACACATGCGTGAGTACCGACTGCGTCCTCCCGGTGGTGTAAACGGCCATAGGCGCACCTCGGAACAGGGTTTCACCTTCGACCTCATTCAGTGGATCAATCCGGAGAGTCCGACGGGGCGGCAGCCGCTTCACCACGTGCCCAGCGCGCATTTCTGTTTCGGTGTCGAGGATGTGCCGGCCACCTACGAACGCTTGAAGGCGGCAGGCGTGGAGATAGTTTCGCCGCCGGTACGTTTCGAAGGCGAGGGCGATTGGCACGTACTTTTCTTCTACGATCCGGACGGTAATCTGCTTGAGCTGAACGAAATTGGCACCGGTGAACAGGTGCCGCACGACTTCAACTGGAGTACGGCCTGATCGGTTTCTGTGAGATCGAGATGGCTCGGGACCATTGATGAATCCTCGTAGTCGGGAATTGGCAATTGCCGCGATGTAAACTCAGAAAAAGGAAAGATCATGCGAGACGTTGCCTACTGGCCAAAAACATTTCTGGATGAAGTGGAGGGGCGAACTGTCGACGATGGAATCCTGTTCTGGGCGCTTGGCGGGCCGAGTTTCGTTTACCGCACGCCGGAGACGATGATCTGGATCGATCCCTACTCCTACGGAACGCCCGATGATGCCGTGCCGGGCGCCTACCGATCGACGGCCATCCCCGTCAAGCCCGACGAAGTAAGCGTGGCCGACATTATCATCTCCACCCATGACCACGTAGATCACTGCCACGACGGCACCCTCTTGCCCATCGTGGAAAACACCGATGCAGTCTGTGTTGCACCGCGCTCCTCGGCGAAACTGATGCGGGAGTTTGGCATCGCCGACGACCGTATACGCGAGGTGGCGCCGGGCGACTCTTTTCAGGTCAAAGACGTAGAGATGCAGGTCTATCCTTCTTACGACCCGAACGAACCGCACGCGGTGACCTTCGTCCTGTCGTCGGGCGGTACGAAACTCTTTGTCTCCGGCGACACCTGGGATGGCCCGGCCATGGCAGAGATCGGTGCAGAGCACGATCTGGATTTGGCGCTGCTGGCCTTTGGCCGCACATGGTACATGGAGATTGAGGAGTTTCTATCCGTGGCGCAGAAACTCGGCCCCAAGACGTTGCTGCCCTTCCACTGGGAATTCTGGCGCAACCACACCGGCGACATCGGCAAACTTTTTGAGCTTTACTACCAGCAGCAGCCGGAGTTCGACATGCGCATTCTGCTTGTCGGGGACTCGCTCCAGTTGCCGGCCAGGAACGGCAGCTAACGGTTGCTGGGCCAGCGATTCCAAGCCTGGAGGAAAAGCCATATGGGTCGATTGCAAGGAAAGGTCGCTATTGTCACGGGGGCGGGCCAGGGTCTCGGGCGGTCGACTGCGTTACGGTTTGCGACCGAAGGCGCCAAAGTGGTCGTTGCCGATATGAACCGGGTGACCGCCCACGACACGGTCAAAACTATCAACTCGTCTGGCGGGGAGGCGATAGCAGTCATCGTCGACGTGAGCCTCGCCCAAGAAGCCGAGAAGATGGCGACAGACACTCTGGCTGCGTTTGGACGCATCGACATCCTGGTGAACAACGCGGCTACATTCGGGAGCGGCAAACATATCGCTGAGATCGATGAAGAAGATTGGGACCGCGTGATGCGGGTGAACCTTAAGGGGCCATTTCTGTGCTCGAAGTTCGTGATTCCCCCCATGTTGCGCCAAGGCGGCGGCAGTGTCGTATTTGTGTCTTCGATGTCCGGGGTGGTGGCAAACGAAATGCAGGCTGACTACAACACATCAAAGCACGGTCTCATCGGGCTGGCCCGTTGCCTTGCACAGGACTGCGGAGAAGGCGGCATTCGCGCCAACGTAGTGTGCCCTACGGGCATGAACACGCCGATGATGGCGCGCACGCCCGCGGAAAACGTGGCGTCCTACGCAGCCATGACCATGTTCTCCCGGTTCGCCGAACCTGAGGAGGTCGCCAATGCGATCCTGTTTCTGGCCAGTGACGAGGCTTCATACATTACCGCGGCCGTACTCATGGTGGACGGCGGTGCTACTGCGATCCAGCCTTCAGACCGGCAGCTCAGGGAGGGCGCGGCCAAGTATCTGCGCCGCGCCGGAGGGGACTGGGCCTGAGGCTGCCTCGCTTCGTCCCGGATTCGCGCTACCCGCCGTGTTCCCAGCAGCTCGATTCTCGGTTCCCCAGATTGGCAAGGAGAAAACAACGATGAAAGTCAAGGCACTCGATCATATTGCTATTACGGTCAGCGACACCCAACGGGCCCTGGAGTTCTATGTCGGCAAGCTGGGCC
>JAPPKT010000532.1 GCA_028819675.1 Caldilineaceae bacterium
AAAAGAGCATCGTCCGGCTCGGTTCGGCTGAGCCAGTATCTGGCCTTGCGGGGGCCGGCGTTATATCCGGCGAGGGCGGCTGTGTCGTTGCCGCCGGCATAGTCGCGCGCCCAGCGCAGATAGTATGCGCCGAAACGGATGCTGACGATGGGAAAGTCGAGCAGTTCGTTGGAATAGTTGGGATAGCTGAGACTTCGGGCAATCTCCCAGCCTGTGCCCGGAAGGATCTGCATGAGGCCCCGGGCGCCAGCATAGGAACGCGCCGCAGGCTCGAAGTGGCTCTCCTTAAAGATGAGGCCGTAGAGAAGCTGAGGGGCGATATCAAACTCTCCGGCCTGCCTCTCGACCAGGCGGGCGTAGTGTCTGGGATAGGCGAAGCGCTGGATAAAGAGAGGCGTTTCGGCGACACGCGCAGCCGGGCTGAGATCGATGAGACGGTGGGCAGCCGTAATGGAGAGTCGGTTGGCGCCCAGCTTATCGAAACGCAACATGAGGGCATAGAGCGCGGCCGGATCATCGTGAAAACGCCAGTAGATCTGTTCCAGCAGCTGCAATCCCTCGGCGCGGCGACCCAGCGCCAGCAGCAGCTCGCCTTTGACGAGGTCCGGGTCGCCGATGACGGTTACGGGCAGGTTCCATGGCTCGACACTGTCTGTGGCCGTAGCCGCATCGGTGTCCTGGGCGCGCGTGAAACCCTGCGGTCCACTCAGCCACTCTTCGGCGAATGCGCGGCTGCCGTCGTCGCCGGGCAACGCAGGCGCATTTATGTCCATGCCGGCCAGGCGGGGGACAAGATTCTGCCCGGGATGCGCGGCGTCGACGTCCAAGCCGGCCAGAACGCCATAAAATGCTTCGGGCGCGCGGGCCACGAGCGTCTGCCAGAGGGCGCGCGCCGCCTTGACTTCGCCCTGGGCATGGCGGGCGCGGCCGAGCCAGTAGGCGGCAAAGTCCGGCTGCGTATCGGGATACTCGGAGAGCAGCCGTTCGAACAGGTTGGCGGCGTAATCGTAACGGCCGCGTTCGAACGCGCCGATTCCGGCGACGGCCAGCCCATCCGCGGCGCGCGGGCTGCCGGGGAAGACGTCCGCCAGCCTGAGCAAATCGGCCGCAGCTTCGTCAAAAGGATCGACCGCGCCGCGGGCATCCTGTATGGAGGCGGCGTCAAGGACAGACAGCGCGCTCCGCCACAGCGCCTCCGGCGCCAGCGGGTCGTCAAGATGCGCATTGGCGAATGTGCGGTAGATGCGCCGTCCCTCTGCGGGAGCGCCCTCTTCTAGCGCAATGCGCGCCCGCGCCAACCAGGCCTCACCGAAGCAGACACAGTTTGGAAAGTCAGCCAAAACGCGGTCGACGGCAAGACGGGCCGCTGCCCACCGTTCCAACCCCATCAGGGACCGGGCGATTCCCAGCCAGGCTTCGCCGGCGCGGGCGGCCTGCGGCGACTTCTTGAGAAAACGTTCAAAAGCGGAGATGGCCGGCAGGTAAGCTCTGGCGGACAGGATGATCTCGCCGCGCAAGAACGGGTCAACGGGCACGTCCCTGTTCACCAGTTGAATGAGAGACAGGTAGGCGGCATCGCTGGCCGGGTTTTCGGTCAGCGCCGTACGCCAGCGTTCGATAGCGGCTTCTTCATCGCCGGCCGCGGCATGGGCCATGCCGGCGCGATAGAGATAACCGGCGCGGTAGATGGAGGACTCCCTGTAGCCGTGTATATTGTCAATCGTGAGGGTGGTCTGATCCGGTCCCGGTTCGGCGTGTTCGAAGTCCGGGCGGGCGAGGATCTCATCGTAGATGGAGGCGGCCTCGTCCCAACGGTCCGCACCTTCGAGCACAGCTGCCAGCCGCTCGAGAAGGCGCACTTCCTCGTTTGCGGTTATGGCTGCGCCGGCGGCCCGGCGCAGCGCGGCAGCGGCCTGAGACCGTTCGTCCAGCGCGAGCAATGCATCGGCGATGCGCTCCTCTACGACACCGGAGATCTGGGGACGCTGCGCCAGGAATGAGCTGTAGGCGGCCGCGGCTTCGGTGAAGCGGTCCACACCGGCCAGAGCCTCCCCGCGCAGGAAGAGGCTGTTGATCAGGATCTGCGCCACCGCTTCTCCGCTCGCGGACGGCAGACTGATCTCGCCCGCGGCCAGGGAGTCGCCCATGCGGCGCAGCCGCTCAAGCGCGTCCAGCGCCAGTTCCGGACTGTCATCGGCCAGATAGGCCAAAGCCAGCCGGTAGAGGATGGCGGCGCGCTCCTGCGCACGCGAGGCGGCAGGTGTACGCCGCCCCTGGGCAGGCTCCGTCCGCAGATCGGCCAGCAGCCTCTGCAGCAAACGCTGCTCCTGGCTGTAGTCGCCGATCCGGTGAAGATAGGCGGCCTCATCGAGCAGAGCTGCCGGCGTCACCGGTTCTGCGGCCGTCGGCGGGGTCTCGGCTGCGGGGAGGACGGAAGCGGGCGCGGCGCGTCTGTCGCGACATCCGGACAGAAAGAGAGTGAGCAGGAGCAGAACAGAGAAGTTGACCGGGGAATAGAACCGTCCTCTGCGCCTGAAACAGGCTAACACAGGTTCGCTGATCAATGGGCTGCCCGGCATACGACATTGTGCCCCATCCGCTCATTTGCGCAACGCCTGCGAGGGCAACCGCTTGGATATTCCGATGGGTCTGAGCCCTGTCTCTGTCGAGGCGGGGACGGCTTAGTCGTTCCCAAGCTTCTTTATCCTGCCAATCAGGGCCGGATTTTCAACAGTCACGACCTGCCCTCTTCTTTTCGTATCTTGTACATCGCCAGGTTGAACCGGTCTTCGAACAGTTGCCGGCGTGTCCGGCTCGACCGCAGATAGGAAAACTCCTGCTCGTCCCAGTACGGGTCATCCTTCTCCGGCGGCAGATCCAGCAGATCGATTATGCGCTGCTTCAGCACCTTCCGCCGGACGCCTGGGTCTTCCTCCTGAAGCCTCCTGATTAACCGCATGAATGAGTGGTATGAACTGGGAATCGTTGGCTCTTCCATCTTTCCGCTCCTGAACACGGACCGCTTCGCCTCCTCTTCTTACTTCCACCCGCTCGGCCGCCGGCGGTTCCACAAGGGTGAATGCGCATTCGATTGGACTTATCCCCGGGTTACACGCTCGCACGCACCGCCGGCTGGCCGGGCGCGGCATCTAAGGAGAATCAAGCGAAACCTTGCGTTTCATGCGGTGTCTCCTCTAGCGAAAGTCGTTGATATCCTCGAGTTTTTTCCAGGGCGTATGGCCTGCATAATTGCAGCCATCCCACAACTCGGACACGCTGCGGTAGTTCCCCTTACGTCCCGACGCGTAATAGATCTGTACGCGTCCATCCCGATGCATGACCACCTTGATAATCCCCATGAACAGGGGCGGCTCTCTGCCGTACTGCGTGCGATGGGCGGCCTTGGTCTCTTCGTTAAGCTGTACAGGATCGACAGGCAGATTGGGAGTCAGATCGCA
>JAPPKT010000005.1 GCA_028819675.1 Caldilineaceae bacterium
ACATCCTGCTATTGTCGCCAATGTGTCAGAATTCATCAAATGTCAACGACCCCTAATCCAATGGACTCATCCTTAAAAGTCATTTTCTGAATCCCTTCAGGCACACGAGGAGAACCCGCAATGACAACAACAATCAGCCGCCGCTCCATGCTAAAGTGGATGGCCGCCGGCAGCGCCACCGCAGCCCTGGCAGCCTGCGCCATGCCAGTCGCAACCGACACCGGTGGCGACGCCGAAATGGCCGACATGGAAGACATTACCATCGGCTGGGCCAGACATGGCTCCGAGGGCGACGTTCCCACCGAAACCGGGCTCGCCGAACTCTTCAAATCCAAACACCCCGGCGTGCAAGTCGAACCCCTCGTCCTCCCCTGGGGTGACTACAACACCAAGATCCCCGTCATGGTCGCCGGCGGCACCGCGCCCGATACCTTCGGCTGCCACCCAGCTCTCATGGCCGAAACACACACCGCCGGCGGCTCCATCCCGCTGACCGACTTCATCGATGCCTACGGCGCCGACCTCAACTACGATGACGTCGTCTATCACGGCGACGCTCTCTTCGACGGCGTCGTCTTCGGCCTGCCCCAGAAATCCTGCACACACCAGCTCCGCTACAACAAGACCCTGCTCCAGGAAGCCGGCATGCCCCTCCCGGGCGAGCTTTACTGGGAACAGGGCGCCGACGGCTGGAACTGGAACACCTTCATCGAAATGGGCAAAGAGCTCACCAAGGACCTCGACGGTGACGGCGAGACCGACCAGTACTTCTACGGCGGCTCCGGCGGCACCAACCAGCTCGCCCTCATCCGCGCCGCCGGCGGCGAAGTCTTCGACGAAGCCGTCTCCACCTGCACCATCAACAGCGCCGATGCCGTCGAAGGCATCAAGTTCATGGCAGACCTCGTTCTGGAGCACAAGATTCAGCCTCCGCCCGAAATGCAGGCCAACGAGCTGGGCATCAACTTCAACACCGGCAGAATCGTGATGGCCGGCGGCACCACCTGCGACTCCGTCCGCGACCTGCGCGAAGGCTACGAGCTCCCCTTTGAGTGGGATTTCGTCCTCGTCCCCGCCGGCAAGGCCGGCTTCCGCTGCTGGGGCGATACCGATCAGATCGTGGTCTCCTCCGCCAGCGAGTACGCCCAGGAAGCCTTTGACTGGGCCGTCTACCGCAGCAGCCTCGAAGCCTGGGAAGAAGGCTACGACAGCGGCATCACGCTCGCCTTCTCCGACGGCCCCACCCGCTACTCCATCTTCGAGTCCAAGGCCTATACCGAACCGCTCGGCGCGCTCGACATACCCATGATCCGCGAAGGGTATATCAACACCATCCCCAACCCCTTCGTCCCGCGCAGCCCGCAGCCCTACCGCGTGCTCTTCACCGTCATGACCACCGAGGTCGACAACGCCCTGCGCGGCGCCAAGTCCGCCCAGCAGGCCGCCGACGACATGTGCGCACAGATCGAAGAAATCCTGGCCGAGAACGCCTAGTAGTCCCGCCGCCGTCTGATCAGGCGGCCCCTGATGGGACGTGGAGCGCGAGGCCCCCCGCCTCCCGTCCTCCCTGAACCTGCTATCACCGAGCCTGATACCTATGAGTCGGTCCCTGATACTGGGCAAGAGCAGACTCTACTGGAAAAACGTCTTCGAAGGCTACGCCTTCATCTCCCTGTGGATCGTCGGCTTTGTGGTCTTCACCGCCGGCGCGCTCCTCGGTTCCTTCTCCATCAGCCTCACCAAGTGGAACATCGTCGGAACGCCCGAGTTCATCGGCCTCGAAAACTACCAGAAGATGCTCGAAGACGAATTCTTCTGGCAGTCCCTCAAGGTGACCATCATCTTCCTCCTCAACGTGCCGCTGAACCTCGCCCTCGGCCTCTTCCTGGCCATGCTGCTCAACCAGAAAATCCGCCTCATCGGCTTCTTCCGCACACTCTTCTACCTCCCCAGCGTGACCGCCGGCGTCGCAGTCTCCCTCCTCTGGATGTGGATCTTCAATCCCCGCTTCGGCGTCATCAACGTAATGCTCAAGGGCATCGGCATCAAGGGCCCTGCCTGGCTCGGCAGTGAGACCTGGGCGCTGCCCGCCCTCATCGTCATGAGCGTCTGGGGCGTGGGCGGCGGCATGCTCATCTACCTCGGCGCCCTCCAGGGCATCCCCACCACCTTCTACGAGGCCGCTACACTCGACGGCGCCAACGCCTTCCAGAAATTCCGCCGCATCACCGTGCCCATGATTACCCCAGTCCTCCTGCTCAACCTGATTATGGGTATCATCGGCTCATTCCAGGTCTTCACCCAGGCCTTCATCATGACCAAAGGCGGGCCCAACTACGCCACCCTCTTCTATGTGCTCTATCTCTACCAGAACGCATTCCAGTGGTTCAACATGGGCTACGCCTCCGCGCTCGCATGGGTTCTCTTCCTCGTGATCCTTGCCTTCACCTTCCTCATTCTGCGCACCTCCTCCAGCTGGGTCTACTACGAAGGCGGTTGATTAGATGGCTCAACACAGTCTCGAACAAAGCAACCTGCAGCCTCTGCTCTCTTCCCTGTCAAGCCTCTGGCAGAGCCGCCGCCGCCAGGACCTCGTGCTCAAGACGGCCGTCTATCTGGTCCTGCTCATCGGGGCCTTCGGCGTCATGCTGCCCTTCTTCTGGATGATCAGCACCTCCCTCAAAAGGCCCGGCACCGAATTCACCTTCCCCATCGAGTGGATTCCCGTCCCGCCTCGCTTCGGCAACTACCAGAATGCGTGGACCATCCTCCCCTTCAACCAGTGGCTTTTCAACACAATTCGCATAACAGGCCTCTCCATCCTCGGCCACATCGTCTCCTGCGCCATCGTCGGTTTCGGCTTTGCCCGCATCCGCTTCCCCGGCCGCGACGCCATCTTCCTTCTCGTCCTCGCCACCATGATGCTGCCCTATCCATCAATCATCGTTCCGCTCTTCATTCTCTTCAAGGAGCTGGGCTGGATTAACACCATCCTCCCCCTCGTCGTCCCCACCTTCTTCGCCACCAGCGCCTTCTACATCTTCCTCCTGCGCCAGTTCTTCATGACCCTCCCCCTGGAGCTCGACGACGCCGCCCGCGTCGACGGCTGCAGCACCTTCGGCATCTTCTATCGCATCTGCGTCCCCCTCATCAAACCTGCCCTCGGCATCATCCTCGTCTTCTCCTTCATGCACCACTGGAACGACTTCCTCGGTCCCCTCATCTTCCTCGGAGACCTTGACCAATACACTCTCGCGCTCGGCCTCCGCTTCTTCCAGGGCCAGCACAGAGTCGAGTGGACCCTCCTCATGGCCGCCTCCCTCATCATTCTGTCGCCCTGCATCATCCTCTTCTTCATCGCCCAGAAAAACTACATCCAGGGCATCGTCATCACCGGCGTCAAAGGCTGACCCGCCCCCACAGTCCGTCGCCGGATCGAGCCCCCGTGAATC
>JAPPKT010000418.1 GCA_028819675.1 Caldilineaceae bacterium
ACGCTATGGATGTCCAACGCGACCGTTCCCCCCGCATATACCCCGTGGACCTGCAAGCCCACAGCAACTGTTCAGATGGCACCGACTCACCTGAAGAACTGATCGACAAAGCCGCCGCACTGGGTATCCGCGTTCTGGCCGTCACCGACCACGACAGCGTGCTCGGTGTGGCTGCCGCTCAGGCCCGCGGTGCGGAAACAGGCGTACATGTCCTTCCCGCCGTTGAATTCAGTACCTCTCGCGACCGCGAAAACGACTTTCGTGACTTTGACATCATTGGCTATGGCATCGACCCGACCAATCCGACTCTGCTCGCTACGCTGAACCGGCTCAAGGATAGTCGCATAGAACAAAAATCGCGCCAGGTCGAGCGCCTGCAAAGCTATGGACTGCGTGTCCCGTTGGATGAAGTGTTGGCGCTGGCAGAGGGCGTACCGGGCCGCCCCCACATCGCACAGATCGCACTCAAGTACAACCCGCACAAGTTCACTTCCCTTAGCGATGTTTTCCAGCAATACCTCGCCTCAGATGCCGAAAATCCCACTCACGTGCCCCGCCCCTTCATTCTTGGCGTTATAGAAGCAATCGAGCTCACGCACGCCGCCGGCGGCAAAGCCGTTCTCGCCCATCCAGGCATTTACCGGCGCATTCGCAGCCTAGAAGAGTCACTGGCCCGCCTGGTCGACGTCGGCCTCGACGGACTCGAAATCCAGTACCCCTATGCCCCCGAAGGCAGAGACTCGACCGACAGACCGATCGCCTGCTTTGCCGAGTTGGCGGCCAGGTTCGGCCTGTTCGAAACCGGCGGCAGCGACTACCACGGCGAACGCAAGCCAAATCGTCTCGGTGAAGCCGGTCTCGAATGGGAACAGTGGCAAAGGCTGCAGGAACTGAACGGATGGTAGCCTCCGTCTCTCTCCAGGAGCAACGACACCAGCAGCCGATACCCCGTCCGGCTTGGCTGGAAATAGATCTTTCCGCTCTGGCGGTCAACATAGGCCAGCTTCGACGGCGCATTGGGCCGCAACGGCTCCTCTATGCCGTCGTCAAGGCCAATGCCTACGGCCACGGAGCCGACCTGATCGCGCCGGCCGCCTTGCACGCCGGCGCAGACCGCCTCGCAGTCGCCTCCGTGAACGAGGCAATCCCCCTGCGCGCAGCAGGCGTGCGCGCCCCGATTCTTCTGCTCGGATACACGCCCCCGGACCTGGCCGAAACCATGCTCGAATACGACCTCACAGTTTCCGTCTACGAAACCCGCGCCGCCCTCACCTTCGCTGAGACCGCTTCTCGCCTCGGTCGCCCTCTGACCGTACATCTCAAGGTCGACACAGGCATGCACCGCCTCGGCATCGATCCTGCCGCCGCCCCCGATCTCTGCGCGATGATTTCAGAGAATCCCCATCTTCACCTCGAAGGCATCTATACCCATTTCAGCACCGCCGACGAGTCCGACAAGGAATACACACGCCAGCAGCTTCGGCGCTTCAAAGATCTGCTGGCGCGGCTCACCCGCGCCGGCTGTCGACCACCCATTGCCCACGCCGCCAACTCAGCCGCAACCATCGACCTTCCGGAAACGCATCTGGACGCGGTCCGCTGCGGCATCCTCCTCTACGGTCTGTCGCCCAGCGACGAAGTACCCGCGCCGCCGCAGATGCGGCCCGTTCTCAGTTGGAAGGCCCGCATCGCCCAGGTGCGCTGCCTCAAAGCCGGCGAATCGGTATCCTACGGCAACACATGGCGGGCGCCCGGTCCCAGCACAGTCGCAGTAATACCTGTGGGCTACGCCGACGGCTTCCCTCGCAGTCCCCGTACTTGGAAAACTGTACTCATCCGCGGTCGCGAGCTGCCCGTCGTTGGCCGCATCTGTATGGACCATGCCTTCGTCGACGTAACCGAACTCGCGGCATCGGGGCTCCCTGTTACCCGCGACGACGAGGTCGTCCTGATCGGAGACCAGCACGGCTCGACAATCTCCGTGGAGGACGCCGCCGCCCGCCTCAAGACCAACAACTACGAGGTAGCCAGCCGCCTCATGGCGCGGCTGCCCCGCATCGCAACCCAAAGCTGGACGTCGTAGGCCCCAACACGAGCGCGACGAGAAAATGGCCGCAGAGAACCGGGAGTTGGCATCCAGGGCCCGCACGATTTACCAACTGTTCCTGGAAGAATACGGTGAGCCGGAGTGGAAACCTTCCCGTTCCGGCTTCGAGCAGTTGATCCAAACCATCCTCAGCGCCAACACAAACGACCGGAATTCAGGCGCAGCATTCCAAACGCTCAAAGACCGGTTCGACGGTGACTGGGACGCCGTGCGCACCGCGCCCCTGGATGAGATCAAAGACGCCATCCGCGTGGCCGGGATGTACAACCAGAAGGCGCCCCACATCGTCCAGACACTGGAGATCCTTTTCAGGGAGGAAGGGAGCTACAGTCTGGAACACCTGCGTGAAATGGAGCCGGCAGCCGCCCAATCATACTTGCAGCGCTTTCCCGGCGTAGGCCACAAAACGGCCAGCATCGTCCTTCTTTTCAGCTACGGCATGGCAGCCTTTCCTGTCGACACGCACGTACAGCGCGTGACCCAGCGCCTCGGCATCAGCGGCCGCCGCGCGTCGGCAGCAAAGATCAAGGCTGTCTGGGAGGAAATGCTACCGGCAGAAACCTACTTCAGCCTGCATGTAAACATGATTCGCCATGGCCGCACTGTTTGCAATGCCCGCACGCCCCGCTGTGCCAGCTGCGTAATGCAGGACGACTGCGATTACTACGCCCGCCTTGGCGAATGGGACGACGCCCCGCCCGGCTAGGGACTGAGCACGCAAAAAGCCGCCTGCTGCGAACACAGGCGGCTTCTGTTCGAAAACTCTTCATGTCCCGGCTTAAACCGAACCGGGACGTATCCCTGGCTGAAACTGTACTGCCTCTATTCTGCCAGGGCTTTCTTCTGCATGCGCTTCAATCTGCTCTTGCGGCGTCCGGCATTATTGGCATGGATGGCGCCGCGTTGCGCAGCCTTGTCCAAAGCTACGAAAGCCACGCGTACTGCCTCAGGCGCCTCCGGATCGGACTCCTCAATTGATTCACGCGCCCTCTTCACAGCTGTCCGGGCGGCGCTGCGATATCCCCTATTGCGGTCGCGGCGTCGCAAGTCTTGGCGCGCCCGCTTAGCGGCTGATCTGATATTCGGCATCTGTTTCTCCACCGCGGCCCACCGGCCGCTCCGTTTGAGACATCCCAATTGAACGACAGTTGGCTGCATTTTATCAAGTCGAAGTGCCTAAGTCAACATCAACCCCTGCTGGAACGCATCCCAAAACGTGTTCACTCTCTCCTCACTCCTCTCCACTCTCTCCTCGCCTTTGGGCGGTCGGGCCTACTCGGCCCTCCCTTGTGGGGGGGGGGCGCCCCCCCCCCCCCCCCCCCCCAAAAAAA
>JAPPKT010000554.1 GCA_028819675.1 Caldilineaceae bacterium
GGGGGGGGCCCCCCCCCCCCCCACGCCCCCTCTCCTACAACACGCCTCATCGACCTGGTGTAAATATTGGTAACAGGTGCCCAACCGAAAGAATTCCGCCACCCCACGTCCCAACAGTCCCGTCAGATCCCCGTAGGGGCACCCCTTGTGCGTGCCCAGGGCTGCCGTCCTCAACTGCGCCAACCTGCCGCAGCCCACCGTAGGGGCACCCCTTGTGGGTGCCCTCTCTCGCACCCCATTCCGGACCGCACACCCTGCTGACAAAGATTGCGAACAGAAGAACACGTATAGTAGAGTAGTCCCTACGCAGACCCGATCCAATCTCGCAGGAGACCAGCCCCATGCGCCGTCCCAACTTCCTCATCATCTACACCGACCAGCAGCGCTGGGACGGCCTCGGCGTCAACGGCAATCCCGACATCCACACGCCCCACCTCGACAGACTGGCAAACCAGAGCGTCAACTTCGACCGCTGCTTCGTGCAGAATCCCGTATGCATGCCCAGCCGCCTCAGCTTCCTCACCGGACAATATCCCTCCACCCTCGGCATCACCCACATGGGCGTGCCCGTGCCCGAAGATACCGTCACCCTGCCCCGCCTCCTCGCCCCCTACGGCTACCGTTCCGCCAACATCGGCAAACTCCATTTCCAGCCCCACGCCAACCGCGATCACCGTACCCATCACCCGCCCTACGGCTTCGACCACCTGGAAATCTCCGACGAGCCCGGCTCCTACGAAGATGCCTACCGCGCCTGGGTCCGCCGCCTTGCCCCCGACCAGCTCCCCCACGTCAGCCTCGGCCAGGCCCCCATGTCCGAAATCTGGCAGGCGGCCATGGGAATCGAGGACGGCATCGAACACCCGGCCGAACGCTTTCCCATAAAACCTCTCGCCTCCCGCTGCCGCGACGACATGACCCACACCGCCTTCGTCGCCGAGCAGTCCATCGAGTTTATGCGCCACCAGGCCCGCACCGGCCAGCCCTTCCTCTGCGTCGCCGGCATCTACTCCCCCCACTCCCCCTGGGTCGCGCCCCAGCACTACTTCGACCTCTACGATCGCGACTCCCTCCAGCTCCCGACCTTCCCACAGGAGATCGAGTCGCAACGCGGGCCGCAGAACTTCCCCGATGACGAATTGCGGCTCGCCCGGCAGGGCTACTACGGCCAGATCAGCGAGGTGGACCTTCACGTCGGCCGTATGCTCAGCTCGCTTGATGAGCTGGGCATCGCCGACGACACCGTCGTTATATTCACCTCCGACCACGGCGAATGGCTCGGCGAACACCTTCGCTACGGCAAAGGCTACCCCGCCCACGACCAGTGCAGCCGCGTCCCACTCCTCATCCGGCCGCCCGGCGACACCTTCACCGCCCGCAGAGATTCAGGCCTCACCGAAGCGCTCGACGTCCTGCCCACCATCCTCGACCTCGCCGGCATCCAGGTTCCCCCCCACCTGCAGGGCAGCTCACTCCTGCCCCGCCTGCACGGCGACGCGCCCGGCGGCGCCTCCGCCCTCACCGAGCATACCGGCTGGAAATCACTCCGCACCGAGCGTTTCCGCTACCTCCTCCACGCCGACGGCACCGAAGACCTCTATGATCTTTCAGCCGAGTGGGGCGACTACCGCGACGTCTCCGCCGACCCCGCCTACGCTTCCGACCTCGCCGCGTCCCGTCACGAACTGGGCCGCAAACTACTGGCCGCAGAAAGGCCGCTGCCCCGCGCCTGGCCCTACTGAGGTGACCGCCATCGGAGAAGAAATGTCAAGTCAGAGTCCGCAGCAACTCCCACAGCCGTCCGCCGGCAATTCACCCCGCCGCACCGGCACAAGGCCAAATCCCATCTGCCGCGTCAGCGACCTGCCCCCCGGCGAACGCAAAATCGTCGAAGTGCGCAGCCGCTCAATCGGCGTCTTCAACGTCCACGGCGAATACTACGCCCTGCGCAGCCTCTGCCCCCACCAGGGCGCCCCCCTCTGCCGCGGCACCATCACCGGCACCGCCCGCTCCACCGCCCCCGGTGAGATCATCTGGGAACGCGACGGCCAAATCCTCCGCTGTCCCTGGCACGGTTGGGAATTCGACATCGCCACCGGCCGCTCCGTCTTCAACCCCCACCGCCTGCGCGTCCGCACCTACGATGTCACCGTCGAGCAACCCGAGCCCGAAGAAGAAGACCCCTCCGTCGAAAGCTTCGAAGTAACCGTCGAAGACGGCTGGGTCGTGCTGCACGCATAGCAGCACCTGTTTGAAGGCACCTCCAACCATGCAAAGCTTTCCCCGAGAACGAAAAGGGCTGGCGGGTAGCCTTGCCTCAGTCCTCTGTAGAACCACCGAATTCCTCACTGAGACGAAGATTGGCGGAATCACTGTTGGGGCTGCGCTGTTTATTGCTGCCTTGTTCGCGGCCTTCATGGCCTACAGATATTTCGACACCCTACTGTTCCTGTATCTCTTCATCATCGCGACCATTCCCGGGCACCTCGCCTATATTCTGGTCTGCAAGAAGGATGGTCTTGGTGACTACCTCTTAGAGCCTGGTCTCAGATATGCGGGCCTTGGAGTCGGGTGGTTGATTACCTACGCTTTTTTTGAAATGAATTCTCTTTTGGGGGTTTTGCCCATCATTATTGGGCCATTCGTCGGCGATGGAATATGTGCCCTGTACCGCAAATGGTATCGCAAGGCATAGCCCAGCCCGAACACACCTTCGCCACCGACGTTCGTTGTTCAACCTACCGGCAGACGCCCTGAAACCTGCCTTCTGTCCCGGCAAGAACTCTGTTTGTCGACAGAACTGCCTTTCAGACTAGACACAATCTCACACGACTAATGATTCGCAATTGGAAGGAAACCCCCGGCAAACTCGCTCTATTCTTAGGGATGTTTGCAGGTATTGTAATCGCGCAATGGATTTACCATACCTTCTTTCCCGGGTCCGACGATCGGCTGGAAACTATCTTCATAGTCACTGCGGCTATGGCGACGTCATACGCGCATATCCTTATCTACAGACGAGTAATGTTGCGCAGTCTTCGCGACGAACTCCTCTCGTGGGGAATCGCCGCTGCAGGTTTCGGTGCTGGGATATGGGTCTCTTTTGCATATTCGGACGGCAATTCTTTCCTGGGCGATCTTCCCATTGTCGCCGGACTTTTCGTCGCATGGGGAGTTGATTCCATTGTTCGCAAAAGGTTTCGCCTAGCATGACAATCTCCCCACGCGTCGGGACTTTCTCCAGTCGGGGACAGGCCTCGCCCAAGAGGTAGGGAGCCAATCTTCATCACGCATCACTTCCAATGCAGTGCCCTATTGTATGGGACGAATGGGAGGCACAACCGATTATGGACAAAATCTTGGCCAGATGGCGAAAAGTCCCTTACCTGCACTCAAGCCTCATCTGGACCCTCGCAATCCTTCTCCTCGGCGA
>JAPPKT010000449.1 GCA_028819675.1 Caldilineaceae bacterium
GAGCCCCCGCACAAGGGAGGGCCGACTAGGCCCGACCGCCCAGAAAAGCAGGGGCCAGGGGCTGGGGGCCAGGGGTTAGTAGTTCGTTTTCAGATGCGGCGGGCGCACCATTGGATGCCGCGGAGGATGGTTTTGCGGAAGTTGGGGTCGGTGTAGGTGAGGTTGTCGTGGCCGGACTGGAAGCAGAAGACGCGGGCGTTTCTGAACTTTCGGGTCCAGCCGAGGACGTGCATGCTGTTTGGGTGGTCGGTGGTGAGGAGGAGGTGGCTGTCGTCGCCGGCGCTGGCCATGGAGTAGGTCTCGTCGACCATCTGCCAGGGTTGGATGCCCTGGGTGATGGGGTGGGCGGGGTCGGCGATTTGGACGGAGAGCTCCTGCTCGTGGTCGTAGCCGAAGCTGCGATCGGAGATGCCGACGAGTTCGGACCAGAAGGGCCACTGTTCGTAGGCGAGGATGGCGTGGTGGAGGAGGAAGATGCCCTGGCCGCTTTGGCCGAGTTTTTCGAGGACGGGGCGGGTGCGCTCTTCGGGGAGGCCGCGGGGCATGTTGTAGAAGAGGAAGACGTCGTAGGTGTCGAGAACGTTGCCGACGTCGGCGGCCCAGTTGGCTTCGAGCTGGATGTAGCTGTCGACCTGGGGCATGTCGCGGAAGACGGCGTGGAAGCCGGGTACGTCGAAGAAGTGACCGCCGGTGATGACGGCGGTTTTGATGGTGTCATTGTCGGACTGATGGGTGCTCATCGTTTGATTTTCCCTTTTTCACCAGGTGAATACTGTTCCGAGGAGGTCGTTGGGCCGATCGCGGAGGGTGTCGTAGATGCGTTTGGCCTCTTCGGCGGGGACTACGTCCTGCATGATTGATGCGAGGTCGATCTGGCCGCGGCTGTGGAGGCGGGCGAGGTTTTCGAGGTCGTCGACGTAGAAGTGGCTGTTTTGTTTGAGGGTCAGGAGGCGACGCTGGGCCATGTTGAAAGGGTAGGATACACGGTCGCGTCCGGCGATGAGGAGGACGCGTCCGCCCATTTTCATGGCGAGGATGAGCTGTTCTTCCATGCCGGGGACGCCGGCGAAGTCGAGGACGGCGTCGTAGGATGCGTCGGCGATTTGGGCAGCCCAGCGGTCGCCCTCGACGTTGAGGGCTTTTTCGGCGGCGCCGATCTGACGGGCTATGTCGAGGCGGCGGTCGTCGACGTCGCAGATGGTGACGCGTGCGCCCTGGAGGGCGGCGAACTGGGCGGCGGCCTGGCCGATGCAGCCGGCGCCGACGACGAGGAGATTTTCGCCGAGCTGCGGGGCGGCGTTGCGGACGGTGTTGAGCGCGACGGCTACCATGCCGTAGATTGCGGCTTGGCGGCGGTCGACATCGTCGGGGAGTTTGATGAGGAGATCGTCTTCGGCGACGACGATATATTCGATATGGGCGCCGGTGCTTGCGCCGATGAAGATGTGGTCGCCGGTTTGGAGACGTTGGGTGTCGGGTCCGGTCTCGATGACGCGGCCGACGGTCTGGTAGCCGTATGGCATGGGCAGGAGGTGGTCGCCGGGTGCGTAGTTGCCCCTGTGGAGCTGGTTGCGTTCGGTGCCGTTGGTGATGCCTGAGTAGAGTGTCTTGATTTTGACCTGGTTGGTGTGGGGCGGGTCGGGATCGGGCCAGTCGGGGACGAGGACTTTTTCGCGGATGTTGTCGTCGCGGTTTCTGAGTACTATGGCTCTCACGGGTGATTCAACCTTTCGGGAGGTCGCGGGGAGTCCGCGAAGGACACCTGTTTATCCGCGAAGGGACGCGAAGGGGCGCGAATAACACCTTCTTGATCCGCGAATGAGCGCGAAGGGCAGGTTGCTTGATTCGCGGAGGGCGGCCTTAGCTTGGCGGTGGCTGCGCGGATGATATGTTGATCGGCTGTTCATGTGGTGCAATGTAAGGGTCAGTTGGGGTCAGGATGCCATATATTGGAGAAGGGCGCAATGCGGATGTGGGGGACTAGAGATGACTATGCGAAAGGGTGATTCGTGGCGGGTCGGTTTTCTGGGGGCGATTGAGCGGGGGGCGTTGAGTGAGGCGATTGAGGTGCTGGATGGGGAGAAGACGGCTCATGCGGGCACGCCGCGGCAGGCTGTGAAGCTGGCGGCGGTGAAGGTGATGGGCGGGCACTTTGGGGAGGGGACGGCTGCGTTGTATGGGGCGGCGATGGCGTTTGCCTGTTCAGAAAGTGAAGGTGCGCAGGAGGTGGGGCTTGTGCAGCTGGGGCAGTTGTTCGGGCACAATCCGGCGGAGGTGACGGGTGTGATTCTCAGGCTGGCGGACAGCGGGAATTGGGAGGTGCGGGAGTGGGCGGCGAGTGCGTTGAGGCGGGTGATCGGCGAGAACTTCGAGGCGGTCTATCCGACTGTGCGGGAGTGGGTCGGGCACAGTTCGCCGAATGTGCGGCGGGCGGCGGCGGTGGCGAGCGCATGGGCTGCGGGAGGCTGCTCGGAGGCGGAGTGCCGGATGCTGCTGGAGGCGTTGACGCCGCTGCTGGAGGATGATGATGCGTACGTGAGGAAGAACCTGGGCGCGTTTGCGATTGGGGACAGCTTTCTGAAAGCGCAGCCGGCGCTGGTAGCAGGGTGGCTGGGGCGGGCGAGCGGTCATCCGCGAGCGCAGTGGAATGTGGCGATGGCGCTTTCGGCGGCTGAGGCGGCGAAGCATTTCGGGCTTTTGTCGGGGCTGCTATGCGGGCTGGCGGCGGACGAGCGGACGGTGGTGCGCAGGGCGGTGTACAGGGCGGTGTTGAATCTGGGGAAGCGGGTGCCGGAGGAGGTCAATTCGTTGGTGGAGGGGTGGAAGGATGATCCTGAGCGACGGCATGTTTATGATCATGTGAAGAAGAAGGTGGGGGAGGGTGGTGGCTAGGCCTGGGTATTGTGGTTGAACGGAAGTTGCGATCCGCGAACGGAACAGAAGAACACCTGTTTATCCGCGAAGTGACGCGAAGGGGCGCGAAGAACGGCTCTCTTGGTCCAGGACAGGCTGCTTGGAGGCGCGGGCCAGATTGGGAGGGTGTACGAGGGCACCCACAAGGGGTGCCCCTACGGGTGTTGGGAGAGGGGGGCGGGCCGGATTGGGCGCGTGTGCGAGGGGAGTCCGTACGGGTGTGATTGGGATTTGGGCACGTCCAGTGGGCAGATTGTCTGAATCAGGATTTGCAGGATTGTGAGTCTGGATTTTCGGGATTGCTGATGCTCGCTCTTGACGGCACTTGTGCCGGCCGTGGGGCCTTTGATGGCTGGCGTCCGGTTGTTGGGACGGCACGTGAGCTGGGGTTGGAAGCCCGGTGGAATAGGCACCTGCTGGGGAAGGGGCATATGGTCGATGAGGCACGTTCAGGGGGGGCGTTGGGGGGGGGGGGGCCCCCCCCAACGGGGGGGCCAAAAGGCCCCCCC
>JAPPKT010000441.1 GCA_028819675.1 Caldilineaceae bacterium
GGCCCCCCCTTGGGGGGGGGCCCCCCCCCCCCCAACGCCCCCTCTCCTACAACCTGCCTGATCGACCTGGTGTCGACATCCGGACGGGTGCCTGCTCGAAGGGGTTTCGCCAAACCTCGCTCCGCAGTCCCCAAGCCAATCTCACCCGGACCAAACTCTGGCACGCACACCTCACTCCTCGCCCTTCTCCTATGCTTCTTCGGAACTGTCAACGCGTCTGATCACCATGCGTTCCCCTACAAAACCCTCGCGCCAGATGCTCTCACACGCTTCCGCCAGGCCCTCCAGGTTTTCGGTAACGGTGGCAAACAAATTACCCGGCATGTACCCGGCCGGGCCCAGCAGAAAGTTGTTGCGTCCATAGAACAACGCGATGTCAATAAACGGTTCACCCGTGCGTCTCTCCGGCGGAACGTCTATCGACGCCGCATCGACCTCGAAATACAGCAGGTCCCCGCCTATCGGCATGATCGTCGCGTTCTCCTTGCCCGGGTCCGCCCCCAGAGGAGGCACCAGCGTGTAAACTTCCCGTCCCGCCCACCGCGCGTGATACGCGTCCCCCTCCAACGGCAGCGCATTCCACACCGCGTCGCACGTGAGCGGCGCCTCCTCGTCAAGTAAGGTAGCAACCCCTCGGACGTTCCGTTTCGCAAAAGAAATCTCGATCTGGCGTGCCATAACTGGTGGCTCCTGAGCCGTCTACCTGTAGGGGCACCCCTTGTGGGTGCCCTCGTGCGTGCCCTGCCCTCTTGGAAACTTCACTAACCTCTCAGTTCCCCGTAGATTGACTACATTTTCGGCCTGCAAACTTCCTTTCAGACAAACGTCAACGAATCCTGGATCCCGCTTAGGGCATAACGGCTCTTCCTCTTGCAGCCGCCTAACTGCGCTGGTCCTTATCCGGACCTGCATTGAGGTAACTTAACACAGTTCTTCAGAACGTTAAAGACCGAATCAATAAACTGATTCTCCTGCAAGAAAAAGAGGCGAAACGAAGTACGGCCTCATATTCTCTTCGTATAGTCGACACAAGTCCTTCGCGGACAAAAAGGGTGTTCTTCGCGCCCCTTCGCGTGCCTTCGCGGATAAAGCCGTTCTGGGGTCTTTTCCCAAAGTGTCAGCGGAAACTACGCACCGCGCACATCAAACCGAGGCCTCACCCCCGGATTGAGCAGGTTCAGCGGCAACTCACCCTGCAACACCCGCGCCACCTCCTCCACCGCCTTCACCCGCACGTCCCGGAAAGCCTGCTCCGAATACCACGCCACGTGCGCCGTCACCAGAATCCGCTCCGTACAGTACAGCGGGTGGTCCGGCGCCGGCGGCTCCTCGTCAACCACATCCAGCGCCGCCCCAGCAATCTGCCCCGACTCGACCGCCTGAACCAGCGCAGCCGAATCGACAATGCCTCCACGCGCCGTGTTCACCAGAAACGCAGTCTGCTTCATCTTCGCCAGCGCGCTCGCGTCGATCATCCCCTGCGTCTCTTCCGTCAGCGGCAGATGCAAGGTGACCATATCCGACTGCGCCAGCAGCGTTTCAAAGTCAACCGGTTCCGCGTTCCTGCCTCGTATCTCATCACTGCTGACGTAAGGGTCCCACGCCAGCAAACGCCAGTCAAAACCGGCCGCCTTCCTCGCAACCGACTGACCGATGCGGCCGAATCCAATAATGCCCAGCGTGCGCCCCGCGCTCCTTTGGATCGGATAAGGCGGTTTGGGCTGCCAGCTTCCAGCGCGCACTTTGGCCGCTTCTGCGTCGATATAGCGAATAGCGTTCAACAGCAACGCCATCGCATGAGTAGCCACCTCGTCCGTCCCATAGTCGGGCACATTCGCAACACACACGCCCGCCTCCGTTGCCGCCTCGATATCAATGTTGTCCACACCCACCGATGGCTTTACGATCGCCAGACAGCCGGGCAACTGCGCAAGCACGCCCGCATCGATCCGCACATTCCCGACAATCAGCGCAGTGGCATCCTTGCCGGCCGCGGCCAGTTCATCCTGGCTGCGGCACGGGATCTTTTCCAGTTCCACGTTGTGCTGCCCTAACACCCCCAGTTCAACCTCCAGCCCCGGAAAGATATTGGCAGTAACCACGACCCTTCGCTTTTCACTCATCTGCTTGACTCCGCAACGCCCAGATAGGCGAGGATGGCATGTATGTAAACCTTCGTGGCACGTACAACCTGGGCCAGTTCAACCCGCTCGAGTTCCGAATGTGCCGTCAGATAACTGGCCCCGTAGTACAGCGCGGGAACATGCGCCAAATGCACAAAATGAGGAACGTTCGCCGCCGCCCTCGTACCCGCCAGCGGCAGCTCGCTGCCCGTCACCAGCTCGTGCCCTTGCCGCAGCACCTGCGCCAACCGCTCCCCTTCGTCCACGCTGTAGCCCTCTATCCCATCCAGCCAGACCTCGACTTCGGCGCCGCTCTCCGCCTGCACTCGCGCCGCCAGTTGCTCAAACTCCTCCCTGATCTCACCCAGACTGCATCCCGGGCCAAACCGTCGCGTGCCGCCGATCACGCACCCCGCCGGCATTCGGTTGAAGTAATCCCCACCCTGAAACCGCCCGATGAAGATCGACTCCGCACCCAAATACGGGTGCCGTATCTCGGCCAGCTCTCCCGCTTTCTCCTGCAACAGCTGCACAGCCCGGTACCCCGCCATCACTGCATGAGGAGCCCCCGCCTCGGCCACAGTTTCGTGTATCCCCTCTTCATCACCGGCAATCCTGAGTTCCCAAAAGACAAGGCCCATGCCTGTAATCGGCAGGTCCTTCCCGCCCAGCTCGGTAACGATCACCGCGTCCCCGTGAACGCCCTTCCCGATCAGCGAAATCAGCGTCTCATTCGTAGCGCTCTCATGACGCCCGTGCGCCGTCAAAAGCAGGTCCCCCTCCAGCTCAACCCCTGCTTCGCATAGAACCCGCGCAGCCTCCGCCATCGCCGCCAGCGACGCCTTCATATCCTCCGAACCCCGCCCGTGGATATACCCCCCCTCAAACCGCGGCTCCGGCCCGGGCAAATCAACCGTATCCGTATGACCGTCAAGCTGCAGCGTAGGTCCACCGTTCCTGCCTCGCAGCCGCGCCACCACACTGGGGCTGTCCGGAAACTCATCGTCCATCTCCACGTCCAGCCCCGCCGCCCGCAACTCTTCAGCGTAAAACTCGGAAACGGCCCGCTCCTCTCCCGGCGGACTCGGAATGCGCACCATGTCCAAAGTGAGTTGCAGAATCCGCTGCGGATCAACCTTCTCGGCCAGGGATGCCGCCAGACGATCTGTGTTCACTCAGCCCTCCACCCAGTGTTCGAACAGCGCCTGCACTTCTGCAGGCAAACCTGCAAAAACTTCGGGCTTCACCGCCGCGACCTCATTCTCCGACAGACCCGTTGCCTCCATCTGTCTAG
>JAPPKT010000264.1 GCA_028819675.1 Caldilineaceae bacterium
GAATGCCGGGATTCTGCTCTTCGAACAGGTCCTTGCGGCTCTTGTGCCAGTCGGCATGGGTTCCAAGCCGCGTGTGGAATAGGACGGTGACGGGTTCGGTCGAAGCCTCCATCGACTCCCCGCCATCACCTGCTGTGGGAGCAGCGGGCACGCAGGCAGACAGAGCCAGAGCTCCGCTTGCTGCCAGTGACCCTGCCAGGAACTGACGGCGACTCACATTCTTCTTAAGCATGGCTGACTCCTCCTTGGGAATAGCTGAATGTTCTGCGACAACCAAATTCATGAGAACTGCGCTATCCTTTGATGCCGGACATCACAATCCCCTGGACCAGATAACGCTGCGCAAGGAAAAAGATGACAATAATGGGTGCAGTCATCATGACACTGGCAGCCATGAGAAGGTGGTATTTTGGCTCAGTGTCATCGGCAAAGCCGGCGACGGCCTGGAAATAGCGAATGCCGATCGCCAACGTGTATTTGGACTTCGTGTTGAGAAAGATAAATGGCTGAAGAAACTCATTCCACTGAGCCATGAAGGTCAGAACGGCGGCGGTTGCCGTAACAGGAATGGAAAGAGGCATCAGAATCTGCCAGAAGATTCGCAAATAGTTAGCGCCGTCTATTCGTGCTGCTTCGTCAAGATCTATGGGAATGCTCATAAAGAACTGGCGCATGAGGAAGATGAGGAAGGCGCTGCCACCGAAAAACGAAGGAATAATCAGCGGTCTGTAGGAGTCCAGCCATCCAATCTTCGCAAACATGAGGTAGAGGGGAATCAAAGTGACTTCTACAGGAAGCATCATGGTGCTGAGAGTGATGATGAACAACACGTCGCGGGCAGGGTATCGAAAACGGGCAAATGAGTAACCGACGAGCGCGGCGGTCAGAACCGCGCCAAAGGTTGAAACGATTGCCACGAAGGTCGAATTCCAGGTCCAGGTGGCCCAGGACACGATTTCGAAGACTTTAGGATAATTTTGAAACTGTGGTACCTCTGGAAGCCAGGTAGGAGGAAATCTGAACAGTTCGCCGCCCCGCTTTAGCGAGGAGAGTACGGTCCATACAAAGGGGAACATGAACACGGCAGAACTGGATACGGCGATCAGATAGAGTACTCCTCGGCCGATAGCGCGCTGGAATGAGGCTGACTGAAGGATCCCGGCTGGGTTTATTCCGCTCCCGGTCTGTTTTCGGCCTGTTGCAATTGCTTCGCCCGCCATCAGTCCACCTCCCCTGCGTAATAGACCCATCGTCGCGACTGTCTGAACTGAACGTATGTAAAGACAAACAATACGAAGAAGAAGATCCAAGCCAGCGCCGAAGCATAGCCCATTTCAAAGTACTGGAATGCGCGCGTGTAGATATGCAGTGCATAGAACCAGGTAGAGTATGCCGGGCCGCCCTGAGTGGCGACGTATGCGGCCGCAAATACTCTTAGTGCCCCGATGATTCCTAGAACCATATTGAAGAAAATCGTCGGCGTGAGCATCGGGAGGGTCACGTTTCGAAACTTGGCCCATAGGCCGGCGCCGTCCACAACCGCGGCATCGTACAGTTCCTGGGGAACGCCCTGTAACCCGGCCAGGAAGATCAGCATGGTGTTGCCGCCGATCGCGCCCCACATTGCCATTATGATCAGGCCTGTCATCGCCCAGTCCGGGTCTCGGAACCAACCCGGGGCGTTGTCGCTGCCGGTAATGGTACGAATCCAATGGTTAATCGGCCCTACGTCAGCGTTGAATATCCAGCCCCAAAGGACGGCGGCTGCGACGATGGGAGTCAGGTGCGGCAGGAAAAAGAATGTTCGAAACCACGTCGTTCCTAGCAGTGCCTGGTTGAGGAGCATTGCCGCCGCCAGGGCGCCGATTAGTGAAAGCGGAACGACAATCAGCGCGTAGCGGAAGGTCAGCATCATCGAGGGCCAGAAGAGCCTGTCTTTCGTGAAGATTTCAATGAAGTTCTTCAAGCCGACAAATTCAGGTGGGTTGACGATGTCGTAGCGGGTGAAGCTGAGGAAGCCGGAGGTCATCATTGGACCAATGATAAAGAGAATTATGCCCAGCAGCCAGGGCGACAGGAATATGTAGCCGGCGATTGCCTCTTTGGCGCGGAGATTCCTCGTCCAGCCGGGAAGTGGTATTCGTGCGCCCGCTAACGCTTTCGTCGTCATATCTACCTCTCCCTAACCATTTCATGTCCCTCATAGAGATCGCGCGCCACTGTACCCTGGGCTTGCGCGGGAGGATCGACGCCCAGGATGTGGCAAAACGTCGGGACGACGTCGACGGCATGAATGTAGCCCAGCCGGTCAACTGGGCGTTCATATCCCTTCTTCAGCCCCGGTCCGTCGAGGAAAAACGATCCGAAAGTTGACGAAAAGCCGTTTGTAGTTGGAATGAAGCCGCCATGATGGGCGCCGTAAACGAGTGGGGCGCCGACATTGCCCCCGCCGTCAATTCCGAGCCATTGCGTGTAGTAACCGCTTACATAGTCGTGGTCCCAGGCGAAGATGACGTCACCGCACTCGTCTCCCCACTGCCCCAGCAGATAGGCGTCGCGTTTGGGCAGGGCGATGGCGACAACGGTGTTGCCAGTTTCTTCGTCAACCCAGGTGCGGAGGGCAGTGAGCAGCTCGCGTTCGATCTGGTCGAATTCAGGTCCGGGATCGGCATTGATAGTAATGTCGAATCCTCGCCTGGCGAGATAGGCTTTCGTCTGGTCCCAGTCGATCTCGTCCGAAGAGGGATCCAGGTCCTGGGCAATAGCCTCTTCCCCGCCCTGCTTCAAAACGAGGAAGCCCTCGTCATACAGGAACTGGCGCAGGTTGGCTATACGGACGTCAGGAAAGGCGCCGTGGTCGGAGATAATACCAACGTAAACATCATCCCCGTCTTGGTTGGCCTTGTCGGCCGCCTCGTACATCAGGCCCAAGACGCGGTCGCCGACCTGATAGGTGCGGCGGAAGTAGTCAAGGTATTTCTCTTTGGTTTCCGGATTGAATCCGGGACATTCCGGGTCCACGTCAGCTAGGTGGATGTGGTTGAGATAGTCATACAGGTGCCAGTGGCACGTAAAGTAGGAGCAATCTCTCTCGTGGAGCATGTAATTTGCCACGTTGGCAAACCAGAGACCCTGGTACTCGCACTCTTCAAGTGCTGTATCGAAGTCGGTCATGCCTGAGGTGTAGGGGGTCATCGAGGCATGTTCCTGATATGGGCCGAAGCGGTGAATGAGTTCGGCCTCCAATCCAGAATCGCCATACGTGAAACCGTTGGTATAGGTAACCTGTGTTCGATAAAGTTTCAACGAACTGCCATCGCGGGCCAGTTCTAGCAACTTGAAACGGACCGCGGCCTCTTGAGCGCGACCTTCGATCTGAAAGTCCTGGATGGCCCAGTCACTCCAATCGCCAAGGT
>JAPPKT010000349.1 GCA_028819675.1 Caldilineaceae bacterium
TCAACAAACTCAAGTGGTGTCGACGCATTTCCACTCGCTATGACAAACTCGCACGACATTTCATCGCTTTCTTGCATTTTGCTTCTACTCTGATTTGGCTCAATCGAAATGTCAACGAGACCTAGTCGTTTTGCTGCCTTCCAGCGCAACTGCAGAGCATGTGGGCTGTAATGTTTCGCCCCCTTCTCTTGACCATCGCACTGCCCCTCCACTGGTTAGGTTAATTGCTCCATCGATACATCTCAACTTGTGGTCCACTTTTTTGAGGCCAGGCTTAAGTTTCCAGATTCACATCGTCCAACCCCAAAATAGCTTCTATAGTCTTGAATTCGAGCGAAGGCGCATATCGCCTCCTTGCCGATTCAAGGTGTATAGAGACTGTTGTGGTAAGCGCCCCTTCACCTCATTCAGCAAGGAGGCACCGTTATGCCAGCATGTATCGGGCCACTGATTATTGTAGCCCTACTGATTCTCTTCGTTGTTCTCATTTTAAAGGTGAATCAAAGAGAGGCTGAGAAAGAAAGACAGAGGCAAGCAGACCAGCAAGTACGACTGGAAAAAAGGAGAATAGAAGCAGAACGCAGACGGATTGCACTCAAGGAAAAGTACGACGCGGAAACACCAGACCGACGCAAGCTCATCGCTCAACTATATGCTGACTCGATAGACCTCAAAGAGATCACGTTCATATTGCGTAGGGCAGGCTACAACAGCCCAACCGGAGAGCAGATCACGATGAAAGAGATTATGGAAGAGCACGCAGATATGCAGATCGAGAAGCACAAGGCGCAGCAAACGGACAGCGCAGAAGATGTGACACAACAGGCTTGAAAAAGCATTCAAGCCCACAACTGTTTATTGCCCTTCCCTTTTCTTCACTTGCCAATATTGATCCCAAAAGAGACCAACCAGATGGACCTGGGTTATCAATTGCCCCGTACATGCCGGACTCGAATTTCCCGTTCAGTAAGTGGCGTAAAACACACGTTACCCATTTTGTTTTGCTCGAATACTTTCTTGACTTTTTCCACAACGACTCGGACTCTTCCCACCCAGAACATGTCACTACCATCCCATTCTTCTGCGTCGAAATAGAGCCCCCGGTAGACGTCATAGCTTCGCCCGCGCGGCGCAGGCGGAGGTTTCGTGATGATAGTGCTGCGGCTGTAATCGGCAATACAGACCGCACCCGTAACAGAAAGTCCATGGTAGTCGGCGAGCAATCTGCCGTTGTTGTCCAGGACCTCGACGGGATAGGTTGACCAACCGCTTACATCATTCTGCTGTAGAAGTCGAACTACACGCTCGGAAATGCAAACTGGTGTTACGAGTTGTGTCCACAAAATTTCACAAGTCTCTGACCCTTGAGCGACGTCGAATTGAATTGGGTCTCTCGATTGGGAGGCTCCCCGTGATAAACGGTCTAAATTGACTCCGCCTTTGCTGGAATCGCTGGGAAGCCGACTTCTCAGTCGATATGGCTCCATTGCCATTGGATCGGACAATGCGAAGAGTGCACTATAGTCAAGTTCTTTCGTTAGAGACATGGCCCTGTCCACTCAATTAGAAGCCAAACGGCCAACGAACCTGCCAAAAGGGATTCCAGCTGGAAGTTTTGAAGAGCACGTCATATCCATAGTCCTCCGCCATTGCTTGCGCCTCTTCCAGAATCTCCAATTTGCTCGGCCTTGGATTCTCTTCGAAAAACGATTCCCACGCCTGGTTATATTTCTTACCCCAACCGTGATGTTCTGTGGGGTCTACCCACACAAGAAACCGCGGATCGTGAATTGTTTCAAAGCCGCTTTCTGTGAACTTCTGCTCTAAACCCTGCGGCAAAATGTGGTGCGCTTCAAGCCCTGAGACTTCATCTTTATTTCGGCCGGTGAACGTAATCAACGAGTCGCGATAGTTTGACTTGGAAAACCTCTTCGTTCGATAGCCTAATTCCATAGCCAACTTGGAAGATGAGGTTGCTCCACTCCCCAAGATTACTCGATATTTCCTGTACTTTGGGGCGACCCGATTGAATTTCTTGAGGTTTTTGGCATTTCTAAATGTCCAAGAGAAACTGTTGTCCAGCCTCTTGAACCACGTGTGGGTTTCGAATTCCAGTTCATCCAGCGTGCCCTGAAGGGCTCCCCAGACTTTGGGCAAATCCACTTCAGACCTGCCAATTTGCTTGCCAATCAGCTTCAAAGTGCCCGCAGAGACAGGAATAACAAGCAACAGACTGAGAGCGAAAAGGAGTTGGTCTGTCTTGGAAAGGCACTCACCAGTAATGGGGTCCTTTGCTATGACGATGGCGATTACATCTACTGCGTCGCCAGCAACTGGTACAAAACCAATGACGACTCCAGAAGTCTCAGTGGCCACTACAACAATGTCCAGATTCTGGCCACCAACTAGAGGACTGTCGTCAGGCCAGTTGAGGGCACCGTCTCCATCAGTGTCTTCAAACCCGTGCGATTTTAGGAGAGTTTCCGCTTTTTCTATCCAGCCGCTTGACCAGTCCTGCGGATTCAATGTGCTTTCTCTTGACACTTCTAGAGACGGTACCTTTACGGTAGAATCGTGTGCAGGTTCGCCTTCGTCTTCCGAGGACTTAGAACCAAGAGTAGGCCAACTCCAATTCTGCATTTCCAACCAATCAGGAAGTTTCGGCGAAAACCAGCCATCCTCAGAAACATCGTTCTCGGCACTGCTCCTGCCTGGGAACTGTGTGTAAATGTCTGGAACCTGCTCTATTAGCTCCTTACCTCTCAGTAAGAGAGATTCGGGGCACTCATTGTTCGTCTCTCCGATGCTGTCGTCTTGCGCATATGCAACGACGCCACTGTTTAGCAGCAAGGCAAAGCAAAGAGTCAATGTCAGCGTAATGGAGATGGAGCTCCTAGTACGGCGAATTTGGAAGTTCATAGGAGGATCCTGTAAGAAGGCTGATTTGGGAGTTTCAAATTGTCTGATTGAGCACTGCGAAAGCAAGGGGAACCACTTGGATAGCCAGTTCTCTGAAGACTGGTATAGAACCTCGAAACCATATTCCCCTACGAGCCTTCCTCCTTCATCTTACACAAGTCCAATTTTAGACCAAGAGTTTATCGTACTCTGGGTCGATTTCAAATGTAGGCCATAGATGAGTTAAGAGCTGGTAGGCACGCCAAGTACCTCCTCTTTCTCCCCTATCATGACACGCCCTCCCCATCCGAGACACCCTCATCAGTCCCCAATTCCGGCAACTCCTCCACTACTTTCACCGTCTCCAGGCTCACGCTGATGACCTTGCCGATGAGCCGAGGTGCTGAAACAGTGTGGTGGGTCCCAATGTTTGGACCACGAAACGGGTAAAATAACCTGAATTCGGAGTAAATGAGCGCCTAACCAAGCTGGTAGAATAGAAGTTCG
>JAPPKT010000057.1 GCA_028819675.1 Caldilineaceae bacterium
GACTAGGCCCGACCGCCCAAAAGCGAGGAGAGAGTGGAGAGGAGAGAGGAGAGAGTAAAGGCGCTTGGTATGCCAAGTGCTGGGATGGGAGCCGACCGTGGCTGGGTTGCTTCCCGATGAGAACGAGAGTTTTCTCCGGTAGTGGGATGTCCCCTGCATCGGAGGAACATATGGAGATCGGGGGGGCTACTGTTACAATAGGGCCGATTCGGTCGTTGACCAAGTTTGGTAGTATCGGCCTTCAAGGGATGGACGGGGGCAGACGGGAGAGAGAATCGTGCGAGAGTGGATTCGAGGAGAAGCTGACGAGCTGCTTCCGAAGCTTGTGGAGTGGCGGCGGGACTTTCACCGGCATCCGGAGTTGGGGTTTCAGGAGGTGCGGACGGCCGGGGTGGTGGCGGCGCATCTGCAGGAGTTGGGGCTTGAGGTGAGCACGGGCGTGGGCAAGACGGGCGTTGTGGCGATGGTGGAGCCGGACGGTCTGCCGGAAGAGAGCGAGACGGTGCTGCTGCGCTTTGATATGGACGCGCTGCCGATCCACGAGGAGACCGGGCTGCCGTATGCTTCGGAGAATGCGGGGGTGATGCACGCATGCGGGCACGACGGGCACACTGCGATTGGGATGGGTGTGGCGCAGCTGCTGACGAGGCATCGCAACGAACTGCCGGGTCGGGTCAAGCTGGTTTTTCAGCCGGCGGAGGAGGGGCTGGGCGGCGCGATGGCGATGATCGAGGACGGTGCGCTCGATGCGCCGCGACCGGCTACGGCGTATGGTCTGCATTTGTGGAGCCGGCTTCCGTACAATCAGGTCGTCGTTCAACCGGGACCGTTGTGGGCTGCGGCGGACATGTTTACGCTTACGATCCATGGCAAGGGCGGCCACGGCGCGACCCCGCATGACACGATTGACGCGACGCTTGTTGCAAGTCAGCTGGTCGTGGCGCTGCAGACTATTGTGTCCCGCAATGCCAATCCGTCGGATACTGCGGTTGTCACGGTAGCCTCCTTTCAGAGCGGAAACGCCGGCAATGTGATTTCCGAGCGCGCGGTGCTTCAGGGAACGATCCGGAGCTTTGAGCCGGCGGTGCGCGATTTGCTTCTGCAGCGCTTTGACGAGATTTGCACGGGTGTCTGCCAGGCGTTCGGGGCCCGCTTCGAGTTCGAGATGCAGAGTTGCGTTCCGGCTACGATCAATTCCGCGGCCGGTGCACGGGTGATGGAGGGCATCGCCAACGAAGTTGTGGGCGAGGAAAACGTCGCGCAGATTGCGCCGATGATGGTGGGCGAGGACATGGCGGAGTTTCTGAACAGGGCTCCGGGCTGTTTCGTTCTGGTCGGGGCGGCGAACCCGGATGAAGGATTCTACAGTCCGCACCACAGCCCCACGTTTGATTTTGAGGAGAGCGTGATGCCGACAGGCGTGGCGCTACTTACGGAAGCGGCCTTTTCTCAGCTGGCGACCGGCAGCGGTGCTGGAGGCGAATAGGGAGGTCAGGTACAGGGCGCGAAGGGCGCCCGGCCTGGCTTAGCGTCATACAGTTGCCGCGGCCCGCGAATTGCGATCACCCCAAAACCCAAGTTGACAGTTTTGCGATGATCTATTACGATTAAACCGTTTGATAGTATTGATATTATTAATCCGATTATTCGGCTGGTTTTGGTCTGTGGACAGGGCGAATATGATCAAGCAACTGCACAGCGACTCGGAACTGCTGGACTATATCGTCACCAACGGATTTGTCCCCGGGGCCAGGCTGCCTTCGTTGAACGACCTCAGTACCGAACTTGGTGTCAGCATCGGCAAGTTGCGGGAGCAGCTGGAGGCCGCGCGCGTTCTGGGGCTGGTGGCGGCGCGTCCGCGGCGGGGAATCGAGTGCAACAGCTACAGCTTCACGCCGGCGGCGCGGGCCAGTTTGATGTTTGGACTGGCTACGAACGAGAGGCTTTTCCGGGAGTACAGTGAGCTGCGAAACGGTATTGAGAGCGCGTTCTGGCGGCCGGCGGTGCTATCATTGACTGATGAGGACAAGCGGGAGCTCCGACAGTATGTTTCGCTGGCGTGGCACAAGCTGCAGCAGAGCCGCGTTCAGATTCCGCATCAGGAGCACCGGGCGTTTCACATGACGATCTTCCGGCGGCTCGACAACCTGTTTGCCACGGGATTGTTGGAGGCTTACTGGGACGCGTACGAGGCGGTAGAACTGAACCTGTACGCCGATTACGGCTACCTGACCGAGGTCTGGGGCTATCACGAAGGGATCGCAGACGCCATCGGGAATGACGAGGTCGACAGAGCCCTGGCGTTGCATGAGGAGCACCTGTTGTTACTCAGGACAAGGGACGTTGCACGCAACAGTGCACGCGAGGAGAGAGTTTCGCAGATGGAAACCGTAAGGTAAGGAGTCAAGCATGAGCGTAGCAGTTCGGGAAGCACCAATTGTAAAGCCGGACGCGCCAGCGGCGGTCAATGACTTTGCCATCAACGTGGCGACGGCCAACGGTTCCGGCAGCCAGACGAGCAATGGTGTCTTGCTCCGCGCCCTCTTCAAGATGGGGATTCCGATCAACGGTAAGAATCTGTTTCCCAGCAACATCCAGGGACTGCCCACCTGGTACATCATCCGGCTGAGCAAGGACGGATTCCTCGCGCGGCGGGAGATGACTGACATTCAGGTATGTATGAACGGCCGAACCGTGGCGGAGGATATGGAGAGGGTGGCGCCGGGCGGCATCGTGATTTACGACGACTCGTTGCCGGTTGCCAACAGGCGCAAGGACGTCACGTACTACGGGATGCCGGTGAAGGACCTGGTCAAGGAAGCGAAGTTACCTCATGCGTTGCGGGACTATGTTGCCAACATGGTCTATGTGGGCGTGCTGGCAGAGCTACTGGGCATTGAGCCGGGTGAGATTGAGGCGGCGCTGCTGCACCATTTCGAGGGCAAGGAGAAGGCGGCAGGGCTCAATATGGAGATGGTCGAGCGTGCGATTGACTGGGCAAGCGCCCACGTTGGGCAGCACCACGGCTACCGGGTCGAGAGGATGACAGGATTCAACGAAGGCAAGATCCTGGTGGACGGCAATACGGCGGCGGCGCTGGGCGCTCTGGCCGGGGGCCTGTCGCTGGCGTCCTGGTACCCGATCACGCCATCGTCGAGCATGGCTGAGTCGGTGGAGAAGTATGCGTCCGCATTGCGCACTGATAAGGATACGGGTAAGGCGACCGTGGCGGTTATTCAGGCGGAGGATGAGCTGGCGGCGATCGGGATGGTCGTGGGCGCGGGCTGGACGGGCGCGAGGGCGATGACGTGTACAAGCGGACCGGGGATCAGCCTGATGTCTGAATTCGCCGGGCTGGCCTACTTTGCCGAGGTGCCGGCGGTGATCTGGGACATTCAGAGGA
>JAPPKT010000445.1 GCA_028819675.1 Caldilineaceae bacterium
GCCGTTCCGCGGGCTCAGATGCGCCTGGCCGTCGGCGTGGTAGCTGCTGCGCACGAGCGGTCCGCACTCCATCCAGCGGAACCCTCGCCGCTCGCCTTCCTCGCGCAGGCGGTCGAACTGTTCGGGCGTATAGTAACCCACGATCGGCAGATGGAACCGGCTCGGCTGCAGGTACTGGCCGATCGTCATGATGTCGACGTCGTGCGCCCGCAGGTCGTCCATCACCACCAGGATCTCCTCCCAGGTCTCGCCCAGCCCGATCATGATCCCCGACTTCGTCAGGGCTTGCGGATCGACGCGCTTGGCCCGCTGCAGCAGTTCGAGTGAGCGGTGGTAGCGGGCCTGGGGGCGGACCGTCTTGTAGAGGCGGTCGACGGTCTCGGTATTGTGGTTGAGGATCTCCGGCTTGGCGTCCATCACCGTCTGCAGCGCCGCCCAGTCTCCCTTGAAGTCGGGAATCAGGACCTCCACCGTGCATCCCGGCTGCAGGCGCCGGATCCAATGTATGCTCTCGGCAAAGACCCAGGCGCCGCCGTCCGGCTGCTCGTCGCGGTTGACGCTCGTCAACACCGCGTGCTGCAGATTCATGCTTTGCACGCTCTCGCCAATGCGCCGCGGCTCGTCCGGATCGAGCAGGCCGGGACGCCCGGTCTTGATCTTGCAGAAGCCGCAGGAGCGCGTGCAGGTATCCCCCATCAGCAGAAAGGTAGCCGTTCCCCGACCCCAACATTCACCGATATTGGGACACATCGCCTCTTCGCAGACGGTGTTCAGGCTCTTGCCCCGGAAAAGTTGCTTGAGCTCGCGAAATTTGGGCGTATCGGCCGAACGCACGCGCAGCCAGGCCGGCCGCCGCCCGCGCGTAAGCTGGCCGGGACCCTTGCCGTCTACCGCAGCGGGCAGAGGATGAAGGTCCACTGAGAAGCTTGTTGATCCGGCCGTCGAATCGGGCTGCGCAACCGGTACCGGATCGACACGGACCTTGCCCATCTCATTCACTTCGCTGTGCAGACCTCTTGTTGACTCTTTCATACAGTTTTCGTGACTGCTAAGTCCTTGCCAGTTGGCGCTCATGACTCAGAGAGAAGGCCTTTCTCTCTCCTCTCTTCTCTACCCTCTCTCCTCGAATTTGGGCGCTTTCTCTCTCAATCAGCATGGTCGCCACGGTCAGGCCGACAAACATCCAGAACAGGACGGTCATATGCGGATAGGTCAGATTGAACCAGTAGTGATCGGCAAATCCGCTGACGAGGGCGCCCAGGATAGCGCCGCCGAAACCGAGCAGCAGTGGCTCTCGCTCGAGCGCAACACCGCCTCGCCAAGCCGCTACAAACATGCCGAAAAATCCCGTCATGACCGCGAGAAAGATCAGGAGGCCTATGATGCCCATGTTTTCGGCGACGGTCAGATAAAACATGCTGACACCGAGATAGATGTCAATGTCGGGCACGCCGGAAAATCCGACACCGAAGAGCGGATAGCGGCCGATCAGGATCAGTGCATCCTTGTACTCGCCGAAGCGCATCTGTGTGGCCACATCCTCGCCGGCCAGCCCCTCCAATAGACGCGCAACATAGTCCTGCGTAGCCGGCAACAGAAACAGCAACAGACCCATCACGATTCCGATGGGCAGGAGACGCCGGTACTTGAGCACCGCGGGCACGGCCAGCGCCGCCACCATACCGAACAGGGCGGAGCGGCTGAATGTCCAGTAAAGCGCCAGGACGATAGTCCCGAAGAACAGAATGCTCAGCCATCTGGGGAAGAGCGGATGCGGCGAAATGAGCTGCGGCCCGACCATCGCCGCCGCCAAAATCATCATGCCCCCCAATACATTCGGGTCGACCGCCGTTCCGATCGCCCGCATCGTGCCGTCCGGATCGTCTTCGATCCAGCGCAGCGCGCCGAAACCGCCCGGATAGTCGAACCGTGCCAGCGCATTCAGAACGCGCACAGTCCAGGCTTCGGGAACTACGTAGAACACCACCGCGATCGAGGCGCACGCCCACGCCGCCAGGAACAACCAGCGCGAAACCCACGCCAGCTCTCTCTGCGTGCGCACTGTGTTGATGACGACAAAAAAGAGACCGATACCGAGCAGGATTTCACCAAAGCGGCGGATGATAGTGGTCGTAGGCCGGCTGTGGGACATGCCGTAGATGAAGCTGAAGACCGCCATCAGCATGAACAACCCAATCAGCAGCCCGATCGGGGAGATCAGAAACTCCCTTGCCTGAGAAAGTCTTGCTCTACGCGTGGAGCGGGAAAGGGAAAATCCCGGTCCGCCCGCGACCAGCTTCAAGGCCCAGACGAAGACAAGAGCGCCAAGCGCAGCATCCAGAAAGGTCGGTTTGAACCCCAGTCGAAACGGCAGGCTGGCGAACGGCAGGACGAAGACAACGCCGATCAGGGCCACATAGCCCCAGTGCGTATCCATTAGGATGAGCGTCCCGCCGACGATCGCCGCCGCCAGAACGAGTGCGATCAGCGGCCCCGCGACGCCGATGAGGAGGGCGATGAACAGGGCCCCGGCAGCCAGAATCAGGCCGATCGCGCCCTTCCGCACAAGCGGCCTGGTAGATAATATAGTCTCGGCGAACTGCGAATAGGCTGTCTGAATCATCCACGCAAGTATACCACAGCGACCCCTCACCAATGCTCACCCTATGCCGGTAGGGGCGGCCTTGTGCCTGCCCAAGTACTCCCGTACAAGCCCTCCTCTCCATCCCACCACTCATTCTCCGGTAGGGGCAGGCCTTGTGCCTGCCCTGGCACACCCATACAAGCCCTCTTCCCCAACACACACCTCATTCTCCCGTAGGGGCAGGCCTTGTGCCTGCCCTGTACCTCTCCGAAAGCCGCAGAACAATTCCTGCCCCTGAGGACACAGATTCTCCGCCACATAGCTCCTTCCCCAACGTGTATTGCACCTCCCTGAAAAAGCCGAAAAAACACGTCTGATCCGTGTTATACTATCGGTAGCGGGAACGCCCGCCGTCTGTAGAGTGCACAACTGCGTTGAGTCTGTAGCATCCGGGCGACCCAACGTAGGGGCGCCCCTTGTGGGCGCCCTCCGCCTGATCCTGGTGCTTCTGAAATCAGGTAACGAATGCCAGGGCCCTGAGAAGCCAAAACGTTTGAAAACAGAATAGCCGAAGACGAAAGTACGCCGTCGCAAATCAATGAGCTTCGCGTAATTCCTCTGCCCGTTTCCCTTTGGAGACAGTGAGGAAGGATGTGTGTGGTTACCCATGCAAACGCCAAGAAAAAAAAGGAAAACCCTCGACGTACCACTACTTATCACTACTTACCACTACTTATCACGAGGGTGCATCCCAAATTGTTTGCTGGGTCAGGTAAGGCCAAGGAGCGCAAGAGGGTTGAGTTGGTGCTGGCTAA
>JAPPKT010000056.1 GCA_028819675.1 Caldilineaceae bacterium
ACCGCCGTGTGCTGGGGCCCCGACTGGGGCGGCAGGTTGGATGTGCCCGAGGGGCGCTACGCCGCCATCACCGTCAACTCCCATTCGTGTGCGATCCGCACCGGCGGGACCGCCGTGTGCTGGGGCCCCGACTGGGGCGGCCAGTTGGATGCGCCCGAGGGGCGCTACGCCGCCATCTCAGCAGGCAGCCGCCATTTGTGTGCTATCCGCACCGACGGGACCGCCGTGTGCTGGAACTGGGCCACGAATCTGCCCGCGGGCGTCGCGTGGGAGCCTAAGAGCGGTGGGTAGCCTAGCGGCAGCCTACCTGCTGAGGTTCCCGTTCCCTTTACGTTGATTGGCAGCTGAGGGCGGAGGCGGTCTCTGTGTTTACGGACGGGTGGCGTTCAGTCATTTTCGGGTGGCGAGGTTGGGTGGCTGTCGTTGCTGTGTTCTGCGTGTTGGGCGTGGGGTGTGGGGGTGGACCACTGGGCAGGGAGGTGGCGCGGCCTGCATTTGATGTGGAGCGACCGGCCAGGACGCCGACATCACCGGGGAGTCCGGGCAGGGAGGTGGCGCGGCCTGCATTTGATATGGACATAACTGAAGAGCTCTCGTTCGTCAGCGATACCGGTAGCGGGTGGCAGGTGTTTGTGACAAGGGACGGTCTTGCTTCCTCCGTCCCGGTTGGCAGATCAGGTGGTCCGCACCTTTCCGCGGAGTGGTCGCTGGACGGCACTCGGGGGATTGTCAGTTACCCGGTGCCTTTGGATGATCAGGGACGTGAGTTGGAGGATCCCGATTCGGGCTTGTTCGTGGTGGACTCGGACGGCAATGATCTGTGGCGCATTTCGCGGACTGGTGGGTACGAGACGTGGTCACCCGTTGGGGATCGGATCGCTTATGCGGATAACGGCGGTGAGTGGTTGGGAGATTCGGGCGGCTTTGTCGTCTATGTGGTAAATGCTGGCGGAACTGGGGCACCTCAAGAGATCGGCTATGGGTGCTGCCCGGAGTGGTCGCCAAGCGGCACCCAGATTATGTATCGCCACCCCACAGGTCCTGACACCTGGGGGCTTACCGTAGCCGAGGTTGACGGCGGAAGCAGCTGGGCGATAAACGAATGCCAGTTTCCAGTTGACCCTGAGTTGGGCTTTTCGTTCGGCTCCCAGGACGGGACGTGGTCGCCCGACGGCCAGAAGATCGCATATACCTATTGCGACGAGATACATATTGTGCATGCTGACGGGACCGGGGCTCGGCGTCTCATCGGCGGGGACGACTACCTATTCGACCCAAAGTGGTCGCCAGACGGGCAATGGATCGCCTACGGGGCGAGACTAAACGCTGGCAGAAGTAGCAGCCACAAGCTGTGGGTGGCGGATGCGTTCGGCAAGAATGGCGAGTTGGTGTCTGAGATGGAGCGGGATACTCATGTGTGGTCGCCGGACAGCACTCGGATTGCATATGTCACGGAATCTGGCGGTTTACCCGGTGTGATTATGGTTGCGTCCTTGGTAGGCGATGACGGCCCCATCGCTGTTTCGCCTCCTGGGAGCAGCTCGCCTGCATGGTCACGGGACAGCCTGAGGATCGCGTTCAGCAGCCCCGGTTACACACAGTCGAATCCTGAGGGCGATGCAGAGATTTTCGTGGTCGATGCAGACGGTGGAAACCTGGTGCAGATCACCAACAATATTCATGGGGATCATAGACCGGAGTGGGTTCGTAGCAGTTCACTCCCTCCTCCAACTCCACTACCCACTTCGCCTCCTGATGCTGAGCGGGACGACGACCTTGGGGGAGAAAATTGGGTGGATGTACTGTCTTCAACAGGCAATATGGAGGAGGGTTGCAACGACGTAGTGCGTATAGCAGCAAGAAATAATGCAGGTCAGGATGCCTATAATTTCTTGCGAGAGGTGTTTGGCAGTGAACACTTTGCAACTAACGGGATAAGCGCCGAGGAGTTAATCGCAACTCTTGTTGGTTTTGAGCTACCGATGTTTGGAGTAGGCTATGAATGCGGTCATTTATATGAAGAAGCAGATGCATTTCGAATAGGGTATTGGATGGTCTCTCTGATGCATGAAATTGGCTATTTCTTGAAAGATAGTGACAACTTCGTGAAGGACATCGAAGATTTAGAAGATGAGTGGGGATTAGGATCCCCTCTATTTTCTTTAGCGGGCATTGGTAGATGGTCTACAGATGAAGAATTAAGGCTCTTTTGTGAAGGTGAAAATGCAATTAGGCGGCAGTATCCTGGTTGGAGCGACCGCTTGCTGTCTCAAAGTGACGTTGTTTATGTTTTGGGTTCTATATTTGAGGATAGAAGCCTTAGTTATGCATTTTGGCTAGGACAACAAATCGCATCGGTCACATTTTGGTGTGATCTTAATGGAGAAAATGATAGATCGAAAAACTTCCCTCCACAATATTACGCTATGTTGTCTAAATTGGAAGGGCAATAAGCTCGGCGAATCGGCAGTGGTCATCGGTACGAATCCCATCGCTCTTGGCATCCTCGCCTTTTCATTCGATTGACCGATGCCGATAATCGACATCCTTGCGCGGGAGGGCTTGCGCGGCTCGTAGGCGGCCTCGGATGCCCGGCATTGCTCGATGATGTCGTCGAGGTGGGCGGCAGCCTGGTGGGGGTGTGCGGTTCTTGACACGGACCGGTGGACGCCCATAGCCGTTCCGGGTTGGCTGCAAGTTCCGCGGTACGAGTGGACATGGCTCCTCCTTGCAGAGCATCTCTCTGCGAATAGGCGGGAACCTCAAATTGTTCTGTTTTGACGCGTTATTCAGGGGGTTGTTGTCACTGGGTGCTGGTATGCTTACAGTTATGAGATTTGCTCCTGACCAGGCTGAATGCGCCGAGGCCCGCGACGCCCTTGTGGGTGGTTGCGGGGCGGCGGTGTGCGTCGGCACGATGGACGTAGCGGGCCAGTCAGAAGAGCTACTGCGGGCGCGGATCAGTTTGATCGGGCGGGCCGAGTCGAGGTTGGCGGCGATGAAGTCGAAGGCTGTGGCCGAGATGGCCCGCCAGCACAACGCGGCGGCCGCCGAGAGGGTTGTGAGGGAGGAATTGCGGTCTTCCAAGCGGGCCGCTCGCCACGACGTCAAAGCAGCGGAGCGGCTGGCCGAACTGGAGGCCACGTCTGAGGCTTTGGCCGCGGGCGACATTCCCCAAGACCATGCCCGCCTCATCGCCCGGGCGTCGTCGGACGGGCCCATCGACGAACAAGTACTGGTGGATGCGGCCAAACAGCAGGGCTACGACGAGTTCGAAAAGACGCTGCGCCGCCAGCAACATGATCTGTCCGGCGACGACGGGCAGGCAATCCTGGACCGCCAAAAGCAGAAGTGCACCGCCCGCATGTTCAACAGCCGCGACACCGGCATGTTCAT
>JAPPKT010000181.1 GCA_028819675.1 Caldilineaceae bacterium
CTGGGCACAGCTTCGGAGGAATCCGGCCCCCTCCGGGACTGGATCGTCTTCTGAACCGAACCACATACGACGCATTCGAGCCAAAGGATGATGTCGCAACGCGGTCAGCACTCCGCTGAGTGAGATACGACGCTGCCGGATGAGCAGGCCGCCGGACCAGCAGATTTCAGGCGCCCCTGCTCAAGTGGGGCGCGTGGGATTCCGGCGCCTGCAGGACGGTTGCGTCTTCTTTTGTCGGAGGGCAGGGTGCAGGCGGTCGCGGCAGGCCGTTCGCGGAGGACGGGCCGCCGCGGGAAAATGTAGTTGCAACGCTGCAGTGAGGCGGGTTGCATCTCTTGTATGATACGGGGCGCGACGCTGCCCCCCAAGATAAGATCAGGTGAATTTGATGAGTCAGGTACCATTACATAAAATCCGCAATATCGGAATTATCGCCCATATCGACGCGGGCAAGACGACGACTACCGAACGAATTCTGTTCTATTCCGGCCGTATTCACCGCATGGGTGAAGTGCATGAGGGAACCGCTGTCACAGATTGGATGGCGCAGGAGCGGGAACGCGGCATCACGATTACCGCGGCCGCGATTACGGCGAACTGGATCGACAGGCGCAGCGGTGAAGAGGCCCAGATCAATATCATCGACACACCGGGCCACATCGACTTTACGGCCGAGGTGCAGCGCAGCTTGCGCGTGCTGGATGGCGGCATCGTCGTCTTCGACGCGGTTGCGGGTGTCGAACCACAATCGGAGACGGTCTGGCGGCAGGCGGACACCTATCACGTGCCGCGCATCTGTTTCGTGAACAAGATGGACCGGGTGGGGGCCGACTTTGAGCGAACAGTGGGCATGATTGTCGACCGCCTCGGCGCGGACCCGCTGCCGATTCAACTGCCTTGGGGCGTGGAGGAGGATTTCCAGGGGGTCATTGACCTCTTTACGATGAAGGCCCTGCGATACAGCGACGCACTGGGCGCCTCGCCCGAAACAGCCGAGATCCCGGAGGAGATGCGCGACGCGGCGGAGACGGCGCGCGCGACGATGGTTGAACGGATTGCCGAAACCGATGAGGAGTTGACAACGCTTTATCTGGAAGGCGAAGAGATCAGCAACGACCTGCTGATCAAAGCGCTGCGCAATGCCGTCATTCGCAATGATATCGTGCCGATACTGTGCGGTTCGGCGCTCAAGAACAAGGGCGTGCAACCCCTTCTGGATGCGATTGTTCGCTATCTTCCCAGCCCACTGGATGTGCCGCCGGTCGTCGGCCTTGACCCCAAGACAGAGGAAGAGAAGATCCGGTTCGCCGACCCGGAAGAACCTTTCGCAGCCCTTGTCTTCAAGATCGTGACCGACCCGTTTGTCGGACGCCTGGCCTATGTACGCGTCTATTCGGGCACATTGGCGTCGGGCAGTATGGTCTACAACGCCAACAAAGGCCGGCGGGAACGGATTGGCCGGCTTTTGCAGATGCATGCCGACAAAAGGGAGGAGATCGAAGTCTGCCGCGCCGGCGACATCGCCGCCATCGTCGGCCTCAAGCAGAGCCTGACCGGTGAGACGCTCAGCGACAGCAACAACGAGATTTTGCTGGAGACGATCGAGTTTCCGGCCCCGGTGATTGGAATCGCGGTTGAGCCGAAATCCAAAGCCGACCAGGACAGGATGGCCGACGGCCTCTTGAAGCTGGCCGAAGAGGACCCGACCTTTCAGGTGCGTTACGACGATCAGACGGGGCAGACGATAATCAGCGGAATGGGTGAGCTGCACCTGCAGATTATCGTCGACCGTCTGAAGAGAGAGTTCCGGGTGCAATGTAACGAAGGCCGCCCACAGGTGGCTTACCGGGAGACGATCACAAAGGCGACCCGGGCAGAAGGCCGGTTCGTTCGTCAGACCGGCGGCCGCGGCCAGTATGGCCATGTCTGGATCGAGTTGGAACCGAATGAAGAGGGCAAGGGCTTCGAGTTCGAGGACAAGATCGTCGGCGGCTCAGTCCCCAGAGAGTACATCCCTGCGGTTCGCAAGGGTATTCAGGAAGCTATGGAAAGCGGCGTGCTGTCGGGATATCCGGTGGTGGATGTTCGCGCCGCGCTGGTGGACGGCAGTTTTCATGAGGTTGATTCCAGTGAAATTGCCTTCAAGATAGCCGGTTCGATGGCGTTCAAGGAGGGCATGGCGAAGGCGGGTCCGGTCCTGTTGGAGCCTATCATGTTGGTTGAAGCGGTCGTGCCGGAGGAGTTTGTCGGCGATATCGTGGGCGATTTCTCCAGCCGTCGCGGCCAGATCGAGGGACTGGACGCGCATAGCAACAAGGTTACGGCTGTGCGATCGGTCGTACCGCTGGCGGAGATGTTCGGATACGCGACGACGCTCCGTTCGATCACCAGCGGACGCGGCACCTTTACGATGCAGTTCGACAGTTACCAGCCTGACACGCAGAAGTCGGACGTGGGCGCGTTGCGGCGGGAATTCGCCTGAGTTGGTTGCGGCCGGTACATTCTGGTTGGCCGATCCGGTTGTGTCCAGACTTGTCAACCGCCAGGACATTTCGTATACTGTTCAGGTTGCAGAGGCGACGTCTGTATCGCCGCGAAAACCGTTCACGGCATTTCGGTTTGAGAGCGGGTGTATAGGGAAAAACTTCCAGCCTCGCTACGAGGCTGCTTGAATCTGCATAGTATAGATGTGAAACAGTCAGGAGAGAGAAAGAATGGCGAAGGCAGTATTTGAGAGGAACAAGCCCCATGTGAACGTGGGGACGATCGGACATGTGGATCACGGCAAGACGACGCTGACGGCGGCGATCACGAAGGTGTTGGCGCTGCGGGGGATGGCTGATTTCAGTGCGTTTGAGGCGATCGACAATGCGCCGGAAGAGAAGGCCCGCGGCATCACCATCGCCATTGCGCATGTCGAGTACGAGACGGAGAACCGCCACTATGCGCACGTGGACTGTCCTGGACATGCCGACTATATCAAGAACATGATCACCGGTGCGGCGCAGATGGACGGTGCGATCCTGGTGGTGGCTGCGCCGGACGGCGCCATGCCGCAGACGCGCGAACATATCCTGCTGGCACGGCAGGTGGAAGTGCCGGCGATGGTCGTCTTTCTCAACAAGGTCGACATGATGGAGGATGAGGAGTTGCTGGAGCTGGTGGAGATGGAGCTGCGCGAGCTGCTCGACACCTACGAGTTTCCCGGCGACGACATTCCGTTTGTGCGCGGCAGCGCGCTGCATGCGCTGGAGAGCAGTTCGGACGACCCGGATGCGCCGGAGTATGAGCCGATCTGGGAGCTGATGCGGGCGGTGGATGAGTATATTCCCACGCCGGTGCGCGAAATCGACAAGCCCTTCCTGATGCCGATTGAGGATGTCTTTTCGATCA